>CAZUAK010000049.1:0-13022 GCA_964618395.1 uncultured Sangeribacter sp. | reverse complement strand
GGACAACGAACCTACATTGGAACGACGAGTGGGACAACGAACCTACAGTGGGACGAAACATCCTATACTGTGACGGAATAAAAAGAGACGGGCCGCATCCCGTGAGGGATGCGGCCCGTTAGCTTTGCGGGGGCACAAATTATTTGTTTGCCTCTTCAGCAGCGGGAGCCTCAGCTACTTCTGCTACAGCGATAACTGCTGTGTCAGAGTCGTTGGCAACCTCTTCTACTGCTACTGCAGTATCTTCGATTGCTACAGAGTCGGTGTCCTGAGCTTCAGCTTTCTTGTCTGAGCAAGAAACCATTGCTACGCCGAATACTACGGCGAGAGCGAGAACTACTTTTTTCATTTTCTTTTGGAGTTAAAATAATAAAACAATATTCTTTGCTGTCAAAAACGATGCAAAGGTACACGTTATTTTGGACCTGAGCAAGTTTTTTATGATAAAATCATGTTTTTAACACTAATTTTTAACAATCGTTAAGGAATAACCCCTTCCCTCCCCCTTCCCTCCCCCTTTTCTGTGCCCTCTTTCCCTTTTTGCCGGGTTTGCCGCCTTTGAGGGTTTGCCGCCTTTGAGGGTTTGCCGTCTTTGAGGGTTTGCCGTCTTTGAGGGTTTGCCGCCTTTGCGGGTTTGCAACCCGCAAAAGTCTTTGCCGTCTTTGCGGGTTTGCAACCCGCAAAATCACTTCATCTCGAATGAACGCGAACCCAACAGGTTGCCGTCCGAGTAAACCTCCACGCGGTATGTCCCTTTGGTCAGCGTCGAGTTCACTGTCCAGTAGACCGAGACGGGCGTCTCCTCGTTGTTGTACTCTACCGAGCGGTGGTCCGTGCAGCTCACCGTCTTGCCGCCGGTGCTGAACGTGCCGCCGTTGCCCAACAGCTCCCCTTCGGGCGAGGTGATGCGTACATAGAACTCCTTCATGCCGGCCGAGGCGGTGGCGTTGGGGCTGACAGAGAAGCTGACGCCGAGGCTCTTAGCCTTGGTGACGTTCTTCTCGTTCTTTCCTTTCTTATTATAGGCGTGGAGCGAGAGCCCGGTTATCTTCAGCTGCTTGGCGACCTTGACCGTGGCGGCCAGCTGCTCGTTGTCGCGGGCCGTGGTCGTCACCTGTGTGGCCAGCTGCTCGTTCTTCTGATTGACCTCCTGTATCTCCTTGCGCAACCCCTCGTTCTCCTCGCCGAGACGCTTTATCTCTTCGAGATAGTGGCGGACAATGCCTTTGAGGGTGGCTATCTCACCTTCGAGCTGCTTGATACGCGCGCGGTTGCCGGCGTTGGACCGCTTTTCTGCATCCAGCTCTTTGAGAAGGCCCTCCACTTTCATGCGCGCCTGGTTGTATTGCTGAACAAGCGAGTCGTTTTTCAGATAGATCTGCTGGTCCTCGTATGCCGAGAAGTCGGCGTTCAGCTGATTGAACTCGTTGGTGAGCACAAGCCGGTCATTGGCCAGGGCGAGCGAGTCGGCCCGCAGCTCGGCTTCATAGGCGGCGGTAGACTGCCTGGAGCTGTTGACTATCAGCACAACGATAAGGGCAATCAGGGCGACGGCGACGCCGACCCCGCCCCAGAGTATTATCTTCTGCTTCTTATTCATTTTTCAGGTATCTTGTTTTATAAGTTGTTTCTCAGAGGTTTGACCTTATCTCACGGCGGACGGTGCGCGTGCCGAAGAGGTAGATGACGGCGGCTATGATGCCCCCCACTATCGCCGCGGGCACGAAGCCGCCGAGGCGGCCGCCCAGCTCAGTCAGGGGTTTGCTGTAGCAGGCCATCAGCACGCCTAAGCAGACACAACCCCCTATCCAGCTCCCGCAGACAGCCTTGAGTATCATCCTGCGGAAGGGCCGAGCAAGTGTCCTGTTGCGGTAGCCCAACATCCCGAGCCTCCGTATCCTCTCGCGGTTGCGCTCAAGCAGAAGCGACACCGAGAGGGTGAGTATGACGATGCTCAGCACCGTGATGAGCAGGCCCACGCCGGCGGCGACGCCGGAGATGACGCGCAGCAGGAAGGTGGCGGCGGAGTTGTCAGTGTCGGCCGCCGATTCCAGCCCGTGCTCTTTCAAATAGCTTTTGATGGCGGTGTCGCCGGGGCTGCTGACATCCACTATCACACGTCCCGGCCCCGTCCCTTCGCCGCTACCCAACAGGGCGTTGGTCTCTTTGAGGAACTCATCGGGGACAAGGATGGTGTTCAGGCGGTTGGAGAGGGCCACGACCCTCGCGGGGCGCTTGACGTATCCGCTCCCGTCGTTGGCGGTCAGTTCGAGCGTCAGGGGGATGGAGGTCAGTAGCTGCTCGCTTATCTGGGGGGTGCCCACGCTCCCGGCGAACCCGAAGTTGTAGAGGGTGAGATACGATTTGGAGAGTATAACGGGGACTTCGCCACTGCCGGGGGTGTAACGCCAGTCTTTGGCCGGTATGTCAAGAAACTCGTCGGGCACCGATTCGAAGAAGAGGAGCGAGGAGAAGGACTGACCGCCAAGGTCTACGGTGGCGGCTACGCGGTAGTCTGCCGAGCGGAAGGGTCCGACGCGCCTGACCCACGGCTGCGCCTCCAGGTCGCGCAGCTCCTCAGCGGTGAAGGGGGTGCGCGAGACTCCGGCCCCGGCCTTGTGGTTGAGGACTATATAGTCGGTGTTGAGGAAGGAGTCTTCTTTCGCCCATATCGAGCTGATGTCTATCAGCAGCATGACCGCCCCCATGATGATGAACATGCCGGCGAAGGCGGAGGCGACGAAGGCGGCGAGGCGTCGGCCCCGCATCCCTGAGTTCAGTATCTTGTCTACAAGCAGCATGTTCTTTAAGTCTGTCTTTTTCGGAGGGTCAGGTTGTCGCGCGATTGTTCACAGCAGCAGCTTGCGGTCATAGTCGAGCGCAAGGCGGTTGCCGACGGAGAGGACTATGATTCCGGCCCCCACGGCGCGGGCCGTCTCGGTGACCAGTTCGGCGGCGGCGCGGTTGTTGGCTTCGTCGAGGTGCGAGACAGGCTCGTCAAGTATAATGAAGTCGAAGGGCTGCGAGAGTGCCCTGAGCAGCGCGACCCTCTGGCTCTGCCCGGCCGAGAGTGTCCCGGCGCGCTTGTCGAGCCACGGCTCGACACCGAGCCTCTTCGCGCCGCGTTCAAGGTCCGTCAGTCCACCTTCGGCACACAGCTCGCGCTTGACCCGGATGTTGTCTCGCGCCGTCAGCTCGCCGAAGAGGTCGAGGTTCTGCGGAAGATAGGCTATCCGGTCGCGCCGCAGGTCGGCCCTACCGTCGGGGCCGAGGCTCCGCGCTTCGGTCGCGTCATAGAGTATCCTCCCGCGGTAGTCGTCGCGAAGCCCCATGATGAAGGCGGCCAGCGAGGTCTTCCCCGCGCCGCTGCGCGCCTCGACAAGCACCGTCTCGCCACGCCGGAGCTCGACGTCGCGCAACCACACCTGCGAGTCTTTCGGCGGCTCGGCGGCAAACACCTCGGGGACTATCTTGTCGAGGATTATCTTCTCCATCACGGTTCGGGATTTGTTGCTCTTCTTGACTTTCAATAATATGCGCCCCTGATCCGGCTCAATAATCGACGCTGATGCGGAATTCGAGTGTAGAGTCGGTCGGAATCAGCGATACGGAGAGCTCCTTTATCGGTTTGAGGCCGGTGTAGTAGTCTCCGGACAGTGCCATGCCGAGCCATGCGCCGTCGAGTTTCGAGGCGAGTTGCTTGATGGGCTGTCCCCCTTGCGGTCCGCCGTTGACGGTGATGAGCACGGAGCGGTCTTTGGTCGTCATGCGCATCCCGGGGTCGTTGCCGAGCAGGAAGGTCAGTCCGTTGATGGCGTTCTCGACGCTTTGCTCCTTCCCTTTCTTGCAGGGAACGCTGATGATGAGGTTGTTGGCCTCGTCAGAGCCCAAGAGGAGCGGGCCTTCGATGTTGGAGAGCAGCTCCTCTGTCGAGGGGGGCAGCGCACCGCCGAAGGCGCTGATGGCCTTGACGATGTTCTTCATCAGCTTGGCGTCCAGCGAGATGCCGGCGACAGCCTGTGCCTTCTCGCCGAGCAGGTCGAAGTCGGAGGCCTTCAGTTTGCCGGTGGCGAGGTTGCACTCGGCGTTCTTGAAGTCCGAGTTGAGGAACCGACCCGTGGCGGTGAGCGACTTTTCGGTTACACCGCCGGTGAAGGAGGCATAGCGGCCATCTTCAAACATGAAGGCCGACACCATGCGGGCCTTGCCGGCACTCGGGCCGAGCGTCTGCCAGAGGACATTGGAGTCCCACAGGTCGATATATGTCATCTTGAGCGAGGTCAGCTCGTCGCTGAACTTGGACTCCAGCATGCTCTGTTCGCTGTTGAGCCGCTTGAAGCCCTCGACGGCGGCGGCGTTTGCGGCCGAGTCTTTGAGCGACACCCAGATATGGCTGTCGTCGAGCACGACGTCACGCGCGGTGAGCAGTCCCTCGCCGGCGCTCTGGAGCGCGTAGCCGCTCCCCTTGAGGAAGGCCTTGGTCTTGTTGGCGTCGGCCAGCGGGGCGACGAGCCAGAGGTTGCCCTCGTCGGCAAAGAGGGCCAGACAGGAGAACTCGATGCCCCCCTTGCCGGCGAGCAGCGAGTCGATATTGGTCTTCAGCGACGGACTCAGCGTCTCGCCCAGCAGCTTTTTCAGAGTCTCGGAAGGTTCGACGACGGTCTTGTCCTTCACCTTGCCGCCGGTAGAGGTCACCAGCGACTCGGTGTTAATGACCGCGGTATAGGCGGCGTCACCGGGAATGGTCGCCAAAAGGGCTTTGGCAGTCTGTCGGTTTTCGGAGTCCGAGCAGGCTCCCAACAGCAGCGTCACCACCAGGGCGACAGTCAACAACAGGCGTGTCTTCATATAGTGTCTTTTTAGGGGTTAAACAGGAGTTTCAGGAGCACCAGGAGCCTCAGGAGCCATCAGGAGCACCAGTGCCCGGATGGAGGTTTGTCGAAGGTGGGTCTTATTAGGCCCGGCCTCCGGCCGCGCCTAATAAGACTCGGAGGCAGAGGGGAAGTCCGATGACTTCACGTCGGCGATATAGGCCTTCAGGGCCGTGTCCATGACCTCGGCGAGGTTGGCATAGCGGCGGAGGAAACGCGGCGAAAAACCCTGGTTGAGACCCAACATGTCGTGCATGACCAGAACCTGGCCGTCAACGCCCCCTCCGGCACCGATGCCGATGATGGGGATGCTGACCGACGCGGCAACCTCGGCGGCAAGTTTCGCCGGAACCTTCTCAATGACAATGGCGAAACACCCCAGCTGCTCAAGCAGCTTAGCGTCCTCCTTGAGCTTGCGCGCCTCCTCTTCCTCGCGGGCACGCACGCTGTAGGTCCCGAACTTGTTGATGCTCTGCGGCGTAAGCCCCAAGTGTCCCATGACCGGTATCCCGGCCGAGAGGACCCTCTGGATGGAGTCGGCGATTTCCGCGCCCCCCTCCATCTTCACAGCCTCGCCGTGGCTCTCCTTCATTATGCGGATGGCCGAGGCCAGAGCCTCTTTCGAGTCGCCCTGATAGGACCCGAAGGGGAGGTCGACAACCACCAAGGCCCGCTTGACGGCCTTCATGACCGATTTGGCATGATATATCATCTGGTCGAGCGTGATGGGCAGCGTCGTCACGTTGCCCGCCATCACATTCGACGCAGAGTCTCCCACCAGAATGACATCCATCCCGGCGTTGTCTATTATCTTGGCCGACGTGTAGTCGTAGGCGGTGAGCATCGAGATCTTCTCTCCGCGCTCTTTCATCTCTATCAGCCTGCTGGTTGTTACCTTACGCTGATTGTCCTGTGTGTTTGTAGACATCTGTCAACTTGTCAGTGTGAGATTTTTCAGTCCTGCTCTCCCTTCCCCCGCCTTTAAGACCCCGCTTCAAAGATGGGGTCTGAGGCTCAGACCGTTAGCCTGCGCGAGGCTTTCCGGTAAGCCATATATTCCGTTAAGTAAAAAATCAGGCAGACAGCCCCGGCCAGCATGTCGGCCAAGATGCCGAACCACGAGGCGAAGGCGGCCAAGGCCGCGGCGGGGACCATCCCCCAGCCGATTATGCGGCAGGCGTTGCGCGACATCGCCGGACTCTTGGGCAGCAGCCCCTGTGTGGAACGGTAGCGCTTATAAGCCAACCGGCGAATCGTCCGCGTGGCCGTCCCCCAGTCTACGGTCAGCACCGTTTCGGGCGTGACGCAGACCGCCGTGTTGTCGCCGCGTGCTATGCGGTCGACAAAGATATCGTCGTCTCCCCCTTCGAGCAGCAGCCCGTCGGCGAAACCTTTATTGTCAAAAAAGAGCGAGCGCTTGAACAGCAGGTTGTTGCCGTCTCCGCGCCAGGGGCGTCCGAGCAGTGCGTCGCCGACCCACCGTGAGCCGACCGTCACCGTCGACACACGCGCCGACACCCGTTCCATCACTCCGAAGCGGTCAAGGTCAAAGTGGCTGAACCCGAGGACAACCTCTTTCGCCTCATCAGCGTTGACGGGGGTCATCATCTGTGTCAGCCACTGCGTGGAGGGTATCTTGACCTGCGGGATGGTCGTCAGCACATACTCCCCCTTGGCGGCCTTGATGCCGATGGTCAGCGCGAGCTTGCGACGGTTGAGAGTGTGGCTTCCGGGGGGTATGAAGGTGAAATAGAGGCGTTTCTCGTCGGCATACCGTTCGGCCAGTCCGGCTGTCATCTCGGCGTTGGCGTCATAGACGACAACCACGTCGAAGTCGGCATAGTCCTGGGCCAAGACCGCTTCTATCCACTCCCCGAGCACCGCCTCGTCACAGCTGGCGAAGACGACGACCGTCAGCGTCCGCCCCAAAGGCGTCGGCTCCGCCGGCCCCTCAGCGCCGCTCCCCCCTCCGGTGACCCACATAGGCCGCAGACCCCACAACAGGGTCCACAAGGCCGCCGCGACCATGAGCCCGAGGATGACTATCGTATATATGCTTATCATTGTTCTTGGTACTTCAACCTGCGAAATTAGCAAAAATTTCAATTACACATTCAAGATTTTCGCCGAAATTCACGATATTACGCCGACTTCGCTTAACTTTGCAGTTTCAAACACCCTCCCTCCCCCTAACACCTCATCCACATGGACATCCTGAGAAACATGATATCAACCCCCTTCCCCGTCATCCATACCCTCCCCAACGGTATGCGCGTGATAGCCTGTCAGTCTGTCGGCAACGCCGCCTCCTATATCGGCGTGCTCGTGAACGCCGGCAGCCGTGACGAGGCCGAGCGTGTCGAGGGACTCGCCCACTTTGTCGAACACACCATCTTCAAGGGTACCCAACGCCGCCACTCGTTCCATATCTCCAACCGCATGGAGACCATCGGCGGCGAACTCAACGCCTACACCTCTAAGGAGGAGACCGTCATCTTCACCAACGCCCCCGTGGGCCACGCCGAGCGCGCCCTGGACCTCCTCTCGGACATCATCTTCAACTCCCGCTTCCCGGCCCATGAGCTGGACATGGAGCGCACCGTCGTCATCGAGGAGATTAAGTCCTATCTCGACTCGCCGGCCGAGACGGTCTATGACCGCTTCGAGGAGCTTATATATAAGGACTCGGGGCTCTCCCACAATATCCTGGGGACGGCCGAGTCGGTCTCGGGCCTCTCGTCGGCCGACTGCCGCGCCTTCCTTGACCGCTTCTACACACCCTCCAACATGGTGCTCTATATCTCCGACCCGCGCCCGGTGGAGAAGTCGCTGAAGCTGGCCGAGAAGTATTTCGGCCATCCGCGCCCCCAGTGTCCGGAGGCGTCGGCGCGCCTCGTCGCGGAGATTGGCCGCCCGCGCGTCGCCCCGCCGGTCCACCCCCCGTTCTCGGTGGTCGAGAACCGCGAGGGATACCAGGCCCACACCATCACGGGGTGCCGGCTCTTCCCCCGCACGGACCCGCGCCGTTTCGCCCTCTACCTGCTCAACAACTATCTGGGCGGTCCGGCGATGAACTCCATCCTCAACCGCGAGCTGCGTGAGCGCCGCGGCCTGGTCTACAGCGTTGACAGCAATTTCGCCCTCCTCTCTGACGCGGGCGTGCTGATGATATACATGGGCTCGGGACACGACACCGTTGACCGCTGCCTGAAAATCGTTGACCGCGAAATCAACCGACTGGCCGAAAAGGAGCTCCCCCAGCGCACCCTGGACCGTATACGCGACCAGTATTGCGGCCAGCTGATGGTCAGCGCCGACCACCGCGAGAACCGCGCCATGTCGATGGCCAAGCGCCTGATGTATTACGGCCACGTGGCCGACCTCGCGACCCAGATTGAACACCTCCGCGCCGTGACTCCGGCCCAAATCCGCGATGTGGCCCAGCTGCTGACGTCACGCTCCACCTTAACCCTCTGCTGATTCCCACCTATGAAGATTGCCAACATTGACCTCGGCGAGAAGCCGGTCCTTCTCGCCCCTATGGAGGATGTCACCGACCCCTCTTTCCGACTGATATGCCGAGAGCAGGGGGCGGCGATGGTCTACACGGAGTTCGTCTCGGCCGAGGCCCTCGTGCGCGACATCGCCTCGACGACGCGCAAGCTCAACATAGACGACCGCGAACGCCCGGTGGCCATTCAGATTTATGGCCGTGACGCCGACTCGATGGTCGAGGCGGCCCGTCGCGTCGAGGATGCCCGCCCCGACATAATCGACCTCAATTTCGGCTGCCCGGTGAAGAAAGTGGCCGGCAAGGGGGCCGGCGCGGGCATGCTCCGCGATATCCCCAAGATGCTCGACATCACCCGTAAGGTCGTCGACGCCGTCAAACTGCCGGTGACGGTGAAGACCCGCCTGGGGTGGGACTGCAACAACAAGATAATCACCGACCTCGGGCCGATGCTCCAGGATTGCGGAATCGCCGCGCTGACCGTTCACGGGCGCACCCGCTCGCAGATGTATACGGGCGAGGCCGACTGGACCCTCATCGGGGAACTCAAGAACGACCCGCGCATGACCATCCCCGTCATCGGCAACGGCGACATAACGACCCCGCAGCAGGCCGCGGAGGCCTTCTACCGCTTCGGTGTCGACGGCGTGATGATTGGCCGCGCCTCGTTCGGCGCTCCGTGGATTTTCCACGACGTGACCTCATTTATACGCACCGGCGAGGTCTCGCCCCTCTCCATAGACGAGAAGTTCGCGCTGCTCATCCGCCAGATACGCGAGTCTATCGGGCGTATCGACGAGTATCGCGGAATCCTCCACATCCGCCGCCACCTCGCCTCGACCCCCCTCTTCAAGGGTATCCCCAACTTCCGCGAGCACCGTATCAAGCTCCTGCGCGCAGACTCGCTCTCCGAACTCTCCGAACTTCTCGAAACCGCACGCGAGCGCGTGGCCCAACACCAAGAACAGCTATGAAACCTCTTCAGCATCACTCCTCAACCCTCCCGCCCGTGAAACGTCCGCACCTCCTCTCCCTGCTCGTCATCGTCTGCACGCTGCTCGGCGCCGCTCTCCCGCTCCGCGCCCAGGAGCCGGCGGAGTATGTCCTCGACATCGGCGAATTCACCAAGATAAAACTCTCGGACCGCGTGAACGTGGTCTACCGCACCACCCCCGACTCGGTCGGTATGATAAGCTACCGCGCCCTTCCGCGCCACGCCGAGGCCTACTCTTTCACCGTCAAGAAGGGGACCCTGCGCGTCCACCTCGAACAGGAGTGGGAGGACTCCATGCCGACAGTCTATGTCTACTCGACTTTCCTCTCCGAGGTGGAAAACGAGGGGGAGGGCTCGCTGACCGTATGCTCGCCTGCCCCCTGCCCGGAGTTCAGCGCCAAGATGATAGGAAACGGCTTCATCATCGTCGACAACATCAACGCGACCTCCGTCTCGGCCTCACTCATGGCCGGAAACGGCAAAATCATCATGACCGGCTCGACCACCGACGCCTCGGCGACCATGATGGGCGCGGGCCGTATAGACCTCTCTTATCTGTCGGCGACCAATGTCTCCTGCAAGTCTATCGGTGCCGGCTCCATCTCGTGCTGGGCACGCAAGAAACTCTCGGTCAAGGGTATCGGCTCGACGAAAATCTATTATCGCGGAAACCCCGAAATCTCCAAGTTCGGCGGTGCGAAAATCCTCCCGGCTTCGGAGATGCCCAAGGAGAACTGACCGTGACCAACCCAAACTGGCCGAAAGAGTCCCAAGGGGGCTGAGTGAAACAGGCCTAAAGAGAACTGACCGAAGATGGCTACACTGAAGGAGAAGACCGCCAAAACATTGACATGGAACACGATTGACCGACTCTCGTCTCAGATTCTGTACGGTGTCGTGGGGGTCGTACTGGCCAATATCCTGTCCGAACATGACTTCGGCCTCGTCGGCGTACTCTTCATCTTTCAGTCTTTCGCCACCATCTTTGTAGACAGCGGTTTCGGCGCGGCCCTCCTCCGAAAGAAGGACCCTGACGAGCGCGACTATTCGACCGTCTTCTGGTTCAACCTGGCGGTGAGCTGCCTGATTTACGTCATCCTATGGTTCGCCGCTCCGCAGATAGCCCGTTATTTCCACAATCAGACCGAGCTCATCGCCTTGGGGCGCACGATGTTCGTCTATTTCATCCTCTCGGCCCTCTCTATCGTTCAGACAAACCGTCTGATGAAGCAGATGAACGTGCGCGACCTTGCCATATCGAATGTCGTCGGTCAGGTCAGCGGGGGCATCGTGGGTATCGTGCTGGCCTGTCAGGGTTACGGCGCATGGGCCCTCTGTTGGCAGACCCTGGTGCTCGGTGCGGTGCGCACGCTCTGGCTGTGGGCCACCTCGGGGTGGCGTCCGCAACTCGTCTTCAGCCTCGAGTCGCTCCGGAGCATCCGCAACGTGGGCCTCGGAGTCTTCTCCTCTCAGCTTCTGAACACCATCTCGCTCCAGATTTACAACTTTCTTGTGGGCATATATTTCACACTCGCCTCGTTGGGTGTCTACACGCAGGCCGACAAGTGGTCAAAGATGGGCTCGGCCTCTATCTCGCAGGTCTTGACAGCGAGTTTCATTCCGCTGTTGGCGCGCGTGCAGGATGAGGGTGAGCGGCTGAAACGCTATGTTGAGCGCATAGGGCGCTTCACGGCTTTCCTCACCTTCCCGGCCCTGACGGGCCTGGCCCTTGTCGGCGCACCGCTGTTCCATCTCCTCTTCGGCCACAAGTGGGACGCCGCCATCATTCTTTTTCAAATTCTGAGCATCCGCGGAATCTTCGTGGTCTTAATCTCGCTCCAGACAAACTTCCTGACCGCCTTGGGCTACGCCGCGACGCTGGTACGCGTCGAGGTGGTGAAGGATGTGCTGACGATAATCGCCATCTTCGCCACGCTCTTCCTCGGCAGCATCGAGGCCCTGGTCTGGGGACAGTTGGGCGCGTCGCTGCTGACCTGGTTTGCCGTCATGGCGATGACTGCCCGCGCCACCGGCTACAGCCTCCACTTCCTGCTCGCCCCGTACCTACCCTTCGCCGGAGCAACGCTCGCCATGACCCTCGGCGTACTGCTGGTCCCCCTGTTGGTGACGCCCCTAACCTCCACCATGAACATCCACTTAGGGGCCACGCTCCTCCTACTCCTTGAAATATCGGCCGGAGCTGCTGCTTACCTCTACACCCTCCGCCTTCTCCGCATCCCCGAACCCAACGAGCTCCGAGCCCACCTCCGCCACCGCTAACAAAGACCCTAAAGTCCCTAAGGCCCCCAAAGTCCCTAAAGACCCTAAAGACCTTAAAAACCCTGAAGCCCCTAAAGTCCCTAAGGCCCCTAAAGGACCCTAACCACACCCTCATAGTTCAGCGACGCGAGCGAAGCTCGTGTGCCGATAACCCCAAGCCCCGAAAGTCCCAAAACTCCTAAAACCCCAATAAACCCCAAAAACAAAAACAAAAAAGAGACCGAGCCCTAAAGCTCAGTCTCTTTTTATTGTCAACCTTATCCGGGAGGTTCCGAAGAACCTCACCGGATTCAGTTCAGATATTCTTTTCAGAATTAATTGTTGGCAGCCTTGAGAGCTTCAACTTCAGCCTCGAGAGCCTCAACCTGCTTCTGGAGCTTGTCGATGAGGTTCTGGAACATGTCGGCCATCTGCTCAGAGCTGGTCTTGATGCCCTCGATCTCGGTGGTGTTGTCAGAAACGTCCTTCGTTACCTTGTCGAAGCGGCCTTCAACCATAGTTGCGAAAGCGTCGGTGTTGGTGTTGAGCTCTTCGATGTCCTGTGCGAGACCGTCGATGCGTGCAACCTCAGCGTTCATGTTGCGAACGGTGTCGTTGAGGTCGTTTACAGTGCCCTGTACTTTCTCTACCTCGGGCTCGATGAGGTCAACCTGGCCCTGAAGCTTGTCGATACGGTTCTCAACCATAGTTGCAAAAGCGTCAGTGTTGGTGTTGAGCTCTTCGATGTCCTGTGCGAGGCCGTCGATGCGTGCGATGTCAGCACCCATGCTGCGAACGTTGTCGTTGAGATCGTTTACAGTACCCTGAGTCTTCTGGAGCTCGGTAGTGATGGTCTCGATGTTTTCCTCGTTCTGGCGAACTACAGCGCCGAGCTGGTTGAGGTTTTCGAGCTGACCGTTGATGCCAGCGATAGTCTCGTTAACCTCAGTGAAGGTGTTGGTGAGGTTCTCACCCATGTTCTCCATGTCAGCTGCGAGACCGTCGATGCGGGCAACTTCAGCGTTCATGTTGCGAACGGTGTCAGTGAGGTCGTTTACAGAACCCTGTACTTTCTCTACCTCGGGCTCGATGAGGTCAACCTGGCCCTGAACCTTGTCGATACGGTTCTCAACCATAGTTGCGAAAGCGTCAGTGTTGGTGTTGAGCTCTTCGATAGCCTTCTCGTTCTGGCGAACTACAGCGCCGAGCTGGTTGAGGTTTTCGAGCTGGCCGTCGATTTCGCCGAGCTTAGTGTTAACCTCACCGAAGGTGTTGTCGAGGTTCTCACCCATGTTCTCGAGGTCCTGTGCGAGACCGTCGATGCGAGCAACCTCAGCACCCATGTTGCGAACGTTGTCAGTGAGCTCGGCAACTTCGCCCTGAGTCT
>CAZUAK010000048.1:7855-13288 GCA_964618395.1 uncultured Sangeribacter sp. | reverse complement strand
AGATGTTGCAGCTGATGTCCATCTCGGCCGAAGGCTCGGTGAAGGGGAAGTAGCTGGGGCGCAGACGGATGCGTGTCTCCGGACCGAACATCTCCTTGGCGAACTGAAGAAGCACCTGCTTGAGGTCGGCGAAAGAGACGTTCTTGGCGATATAGAGTCCCTCAACCTGATGGAAGAAGCAGTGGGCGCGGGCAGAGATGGCCTCGTTTCGGTACACGCGGCCCGGGCAGACGATACGGATGGGGGGCTCGACCTTCTCCATTGTGCGTGTCTGGACCGATGAGGTGTGGGTGCGCAGAAGGATGTCGATGCCGTCGCGAGAGATGAAGAACGTGTCCTGCATGTCACGCGCGGGATGGTCCGGCGGGAAGTTGAGGCTCTCGAACACGTGCCAGTCATCTTCGATTTCCGGCCCCTCGGCGATGGTGAAGCCCATGGCGCCGAAGATGCGGATAATCTCGTTCTTGACCAGCGAGAGGGGGTGACGCGTACCGAAGGCCATCGGTGTCTCGGTGCGGGTCAGGTCTATCTCGGTCAGTTCAGCCTCGGCGTTGTCCGCCAGGCTCTCCCTGAGGGCCGCTATCTTGGCGGTGGCCATGTTCTTCAGCTCGTTGAGCAGCTGTCCGAGCTCCCGTTTCTGTTCGGTGGGAACGGAACGGAAATCGTTCATCAGGGCCGATATCTCACCCTTCTTGCTCAGGTATTTGACGCGGATCTGCTCAATCTCCTCGGCGTTACGCGCATGGAGGGCGTTGAGCTGTTCCTTTATATCTTGGATTTTCTGTTTCATTTCAACGCGAAATTACGAAAAAATTGAGGCTCCACAAAATTTGGAGCCTCAAAAGTGTGGGTGTGAAGTTGTTTAAGCTGATTTGTGCTGAACCGCCGGTTCCTGATAAGACCGGGGGCCGTTCAGATTGTCTTTTCGACAGACCAGACAAAGGCCCTCAGTCCGAGCAGCGGCTTGGACTCGTCGAGGGCGTGTAGCCGTTCGAGCAGCTGGTCTACGCGCTCGTCTTCGACAAAGGTAATCAGGGCCGAGGCGAGTGTGGGCCAGGCGTGGGTCCCGTAGTGGGGGTCACCGGTCTTCGAGCCGCGCCCCTGGACGTTTCCGAAGGCCGTGAAGCCGCGACAGTTGGAGCGTGTCAGCAGGTCGACGACCGCGTCATGGTGTGCCTGGTCATAGGCTATGAATATCGCTTTCATTTCTTCGGGGTTGAATTTGCGTTTGCTAATTTTTTACGGTTTCTCTTGACACCCCTGCCGGCAAAGACGCAGTAGAGCACCGGGACGAAGAGCAGCGTCAGAATGGTCGAGAAGGTCAGACCGCCTATGACGGCAGTACCCATCGGCCGCCACATCTCCGAACCCTGGCCCGAGCCGACAGCCATCGGCACCATGCCTAAGATAGTGGTCAGTGTCGTCATCACGACCGGACGCAGACGCGAGCGGCCGGCGTCGATGACCGAGAGGCGGATTGACATTCCGCGTTCGCGGTTAAGCGAGATGTAGTCAATGAGCACGATACCGTTCTTGACCACGATACCGATGAGCATGATGGCGCCGATCATGGACATCACGTTCAGCGTGTGGCCGGTCAGCCAGAGGATGAGGAAGACACCCGAGAAGGCGAACAGAAGCGAGGTCATGATGATGCCCGGATAGGTGAACGACTCGAACTGGGCCGCCATCACGATATACACGAGCAGCACGATGAGCACGCCGAGCAGGAGAAGGTCGGAGAAGGAGTCCTGCTGGTCCTCATACGAGCCCGAAATCTGAATGGTGATGCCCGGCGGGAGGTGAAGCTCGTCTATCTGTATCTCAGCCTCGGTGACAACCTGGCTCAGGGGGACACCGTCGACAACGGCCGAGACGGTCACGAGGCGTTCGCGGTCCTTACGCTCGATTGTCGGCGGTGTGAAGCGCTCCACGACCTTTCCGAGGTCCTTGACCTTGATGCCGGCGCCGGTCGGGGTGTAGATGACGATGTTCTCCAGGTCCTCGAGAGACGTGCGGTGCTCCTTGTCATACATGACCTTGATGTCGTACTCCTCACCGTCCTCGCGGAACTCTGACGAGGTGGCGCCGTTCACGCGGTTGCGGATATACATGGCGGCTGTCTGGAGGTTGAGGCCGTACATAGAGAGTTTGTCGCGGTCGAAGTCAACCTGGTATTCCGGCTGATAGTCCGCGCGCGAGACTGTGACGTCGGCCGTGCCGGCGATGCCGTCGAGGATGTCGCGAAGGACGCGGGCAATCGAGTCTGTCTCGGCGAAGTCATAACCGTAGACCTCGAAGTCGACAATCGACTGGCCACCCATGCCGGAGGCGCGGCCGCCGCCGACGTTGACCTGGGCCTTCTTGAACTCCGGGAACTCACGGGCTATGTCCTGACGCATTTCGTCGGCTATCTCCGAGATTGACCGGTCACGGTCGCCGGGGTCGGTGAGCGATATGTTCATCGAGGCTATGTGCGAGCCGTTGTCCTGCATGGCCGCGTAGGTGTTGTCGGAGCTTGCCGGACCGACAGTGAAAGTGGAGACTTTGATTTCGGGATATTTGGCCCTCCACAGCGAGTCGAGGCGCGCCACTGTCTCGTGGGTGATGTCGACGTGGGTGGAGATGGGCATCTCGAGCGAGACGCCGAGACGGCCGTTGTCCTGAGTGGGCATGAACTCCGTGCCGACGAACTTCATCAGGAAGATGGAGCCGGCGAATATGGCCAGACAGACAACGATGGTCACCGTCCGGTGAGAGACAACGCGGCGAAGGAGCGAGGCGTAGCCGTTGTCAAAGCGGTCGAGCGCACGTTCGATGGGTGTATAGAGCTTGATGTAGAGCTTTCCGTGCTTGTTGTTAAGACGCAGCCACTGACTGCAGAGCATCGGGGTGAGCGTCAATGCGCAGGTGGTAGAGATGATCATCATGATGGTCACCATCCATCCCAACTGGCGGAAGAGCACGCCGGTCATGCCGGTCACGAGCGTGAGGGGGAAGAACACGGCGATGAGGGTCAGAGTCGAGGCGACGACGGAGATGGCGACCTCATTTGTGCCGTGGACCGCGGCCTGTTTCGGGTCTGACCCTCGTTCTATATGGGTCGTGACGTTCTCAAGGACCACGATGGCGTCATCGACCACCATGCCTATCGATATGGAGAGGGCCGAGAGCGAGACGATGTTCAGGGTGTTGCCCGTGGCGTAGAGGTAGATGAACGAGGCGATGAGCGACACAGGGATTGTGATGACGATAATCATCGTCGCGCGCCAGCGCCCGAGGAAGATGAAGACGACTATGACGACGAACAGAAGGGCGTAGAGGACGGTCTCTTCGAGAGCGCCGATAGTGTTTCGGATATTGTCAGAGGTGTCGATGATGACCCCGATCTTGATGTCCGAGGGGAGGTTCTTCTCCAGCTTGGGGAGCATGCTCATGACCTTCTCCGAAATCTGGACAGAGTTGGCGCCGCTCTGTTTCTGGATGATGATCATGGCGCCGGTCTTTCCGCCGATATATGTCTGCTGGGTGCGCTCTTCGAGAGAGTCGTCGAGCGAGGCCACATCACGGAGGTAGACCGTCTTTCCGTTATAAGAGCCTACCGGGAGGTTGAGCATCTGCGAGGAGTCGTCAAACTCACCTTCCACGCGGAGCGAGTAGGTATTCGAGCCGATGTCGAACGCTCCGCCGGGCATGTTCATGTTCTCGGCCTTGATTGCGGCTGAGATCTGTTCGATGCTTAGGTGATAGGCTTCGAGACGCTGCGGGTCACAGTAGATGTGTATTTCGCGCTTCGGCGCGCCCGAGATGGACACAGTGCCGACACCGTCGACTCGGGCCAGCGGGTTGGCCACGCCGTCGTCAAGGATTTTGTAGAGTCCCTTCATACTCTCGTTCGCTTCGACAGAGAGCAGACAGATGGGAATCATGTCTGTCGAGAACTTGAAGATGATGGGGTTCTCACAGTCGTCGGGGAGCATCGACTTGACCATGTCCAGTTTGTCGCGTACGTCGTTGGTGAGCACGTCGATGTCATAGCCGTACTCGAACTCGAGGGTGATAATCGAGGTGTTCTCCTGAGACTTGGAGGTTATGTGCTTCAGGTGCTCGACAGAGTTGAGGGTGTTCTCGAGCGGTTTGGTCACGTTCTGCTCGATATCGGTCGCTGAGGCTCCGGGATACATGGTGATCACCATGATGGTGTTTGTGTCTATATCCGGAAAGAGGTCAATCGGAAGTTTGACAAGCGAGAAGAGACCGAGGATGACGACGGTGACGAAACAGAGCGTCGTCATGATCGGCCGCTTCACCGCGGCACCGTATATACTCATAGTAGCTTATGTCGTAAACAGTTCTTTAAAAAATGAGACCGGAAAGGGTCGGATAATTGAGGTGTGTGAAAGGTCAGGCGGTATGAACCGTGATAGGGTCGGCCCATCATTTGGCGAGGGTGACTTCGGCCCCGTTGGCGAGTTTGCTCTGTCCGGTGATGACGACCTCCGCCCCGGGATTCAGACCCGAGATGATTTCATATTTGTTGCCTATCCTCTGGCCGAGCTCAACCTTGTTGTATGATACTTTTCCGTTGGCGTATGTGTAGACATACTGATCGGCCGAGCCGCTCTGCTTGACCACGGCGCGGTCAGGGACAACGACACGCATCTCGCGTCCGAAATTCAGTGTGACGCGTCCGAACATGCCCGGGAGCACGCGGCCGTCGGAGTTGTTCATGGTTATCTCGACCCCGAACGTGCGGCTCTGGGTGTCGATGGTGGGCATGATGGACGAGACGTGGCCGGTGAACTCCTCGCTGCCGTAGGTGTCGAACGTGATTTTTGCCGGCATCCCTTTCTTGACGTGAGAGAATTCTGACTCAGAGACGTTGATGACTATCTTGAGCGGGTTTACCTGTGCGACGGTGACGATGGGGAGTGCTCCGGTCATGTCTCCCGGGTCATAGTTGCGCTTGGTGACCACGCCGGAGATGGGCGAGGTGAGCACGGTGTTCTCGCGGGCGTTGCGCAGGGCGCGCTCGGCCGAGGCCACGGCGTTCTTGGCGCTCGTCAGCTGAATCTCCATCTGGTCGACGTTCTGCTGGGTGCCCCCTCCGATTTTGAGAAGCTCCACGGCGCGGTTGTAGTTGACCTGGACGTTGCGCAGCTGGGCGCGGGCGTTGTCGAGCTGAATCTCGTAGTTGGTCGTGTTGACGTCATCGAGGGTGGCGATGACCTGGCCGGCAGACACGCGCTGGCCCTCGTCGACGTTGATGGTCTTGATGCGGTTGGCCATCATCGCCGAGATGTTGTTTATCTTTTCAGGTTCTACAGTCGCGGTGTAGGTTGCGTTCTGGTCGACCTCCGTCTCGGTGACCTTTTCTATCTTTACGACCGGTTTGGTCTCTTCGTCTTTTGTTTTCTTGTTATCCTTTCCTGA
>CAZUAK010000048.1:2313-7755 GCA_964618395.1 uncultured Sangeribacter sp. | reverse complement strand
TGGACACCCTCTTTTGAGGATGAAATCTGTTTGGCCTCCATGTTCATGTTGTCTATGGCCAACTCGACCTGCATCTTCAGGGAGTTTACCAACTGTTCGCGCTGAAGTTCGAGCTCCTTGACCTGTACCTGGGCCTGCTTGACCTGATTGAGTCTCTGGAGGCCGGAGAAGATGGGAACGTTGAGGGCGAGGGCCACGTTGGAGTATGGGTTGAACTCCTGGTTCTTGAATGGGGAGCCGTTGCTCAGCGACATCCAGCTCAGGTTATAGCTCACTCCGAGCGTCGGGATATAGGCGAATTTCTTGAGGTCGACGTTCTGACGCGCAAGTTTCGTGGCGATGTCCAGAGAGCGCAGCGAGGAGTTGTTTGCGATAGAGGGGAGTTCGGAGAGGACTCCGTAGACATCCTGTTCGAGGCTTTCGAGCGTGATGGCGGGCGTGAACTCAAACTCCGGGTCGATGCCCATGAGGACCTTGAGCTGTAGCAGGCACTGCTTGATGGCTATGTCGGCTTCGAGCAGCTGGGGCTCGAGGTTCTTGACCTGGACCGAAGAACGGAGTACGTCATACTCTGAGGCCGTCCCCTGGGCAAACATCTTCTCATACAGGCCGGCGTTGAAGAGGGCTATGTCGTAGCTCTGGCCGATGACGTCGCGGCTCGAGGTGGCGAGAAGAAGGGAGTAGTAGGCGCGGGTGACCTGGTCAACAAGTTCGAGACGCGACGAGCGTGCCGATTCGAGGTTGGCCATTATCTGGGTGTCGCTCATGCGGATTGCCTTCCACAGCGAGGGGGCGATGAGTGGCATCTGTGCGTTGAAGCCCATGTTCCATGAGTTGTCCGAGCCCATCTTGAAGCTCTGGCTCTGGCCTCCCATATCCATGCGGATTGTCTGCAATTCTATCGAACGCTGGTAGGCGAGCTGGAAATCTATGGTGGGGAAGAGGCCACCCTGGGCCTCGCGTTTGGCATACTCGACTTTCTTGACTTCGAGATCGGCGACCTTGACGGTCTGGCTCTGAGTCAGTGCTATCTCAAGACAGTCGTCGAGCGTGAGGGCGGGGGCATGGACGGTGTCATGTCTTCCCGGCACCTCGGTGAACCCCGGTGACACTGTGTCGGCGGGGGCCTGGGCTGTCTGTGCGGTTAGTGGTGAGGCGCCGGATGTCATCACAACAGCGGCGGCCATCAGTTTCAGAAATTTATTCATCTCTAAAGGTCAGTTTTTTCAGAGTGCAAAGTTACATAATAGTCTGCAATAAGGATTGGTCAAAAAGCGGAAAAAATATCGGAAAACTTGGTTTAAAAATCCGATTTTAAGAATTGTGGTCTCCCCCGAGTCGGTCGGAGAGGCTAAAGTGAGGGTGAGAGTGAAAATTTTTTTGCAGATGGGTGGGAAATTTCCTAATTTTGCACTGAAGTCCGGCGGCATGTCCGGACGGCTGACCTTAAAATACTAAAAGAGACCTCAACATCATCATTACAGAACTGAAATGAAGAATATCCTCATCATCGGCGCTACGGGCCAGATCGGCTCGGAACTGACCATGCGTCTGCGCCGCGAGTATCCCGGCGGCAATGTGGTGGCCGGATACATCAAGGGTGCCGAACCCAAGGGCGTGCTTCTCGAAAGCGGACCCTCCCACGAAGTTGACATCACCAATCCTCAGCAGATAGCCGAGGCCGTTGAGAAATATAACGTTGACACCATCTACAACCTGGCCGCACTCCTGAGCGCCGTGGCCGAAGCCAAGCCCCAGCTCGCCTGGAAAATCGGCGTCGGCGGTCTGTACAACACCCTCGAGGTAGCCCGCGAAAAGGGCTGCGCCGTGTTCACCCCCAGCTCTATCGGCTCGTTCGGCAAGGACACCCCGCACGTGAAGACCCCGCAGGACACCATCCAGCGTCCCGAAACCATCTATGGCGTGACCAAGGTCACCGGCGAGATGCTCTCTGACTACTATGCCAAGCGTTTCGGCGTGGACACCCGTTCCGTCCGCTTCCCCGGCCTCATCTCGTATGTCGCTCCTCCGGGCGGCGGCACCACCGACTATGCCGTAGACATCTACTACTCGGCTGTGAAGGGCGAGAAGTTCAAATGTCCGCTGAAGCCCGGAACGCTGATGGACATGATGTATATGCCCGACGCGCTGCGTGCAGCAATCGAAATCATGGAGGCTGACCCGACTCGCCTTGTTCACCGCAACTCGTTCAACATCGCTTCGATGAGCTTCGATCCCGAGGTCATCTACAACAAGATCCGCGAGTATATCCCCGGCTTCGAGATGGAATATGAACTCGATCCGCTCCGCCAGGCCATCGCCGACTCATGGCCCGACAGCCTCGACGACAGCTGCGCACGTGCCGAATGGGACTGGAAGCCCGAGTTCGACCTCGACGCGATGACCGTCGACATGATCACCAACCTCCGCATCAAGCTCGGTGTCGAGAAACCCGAAACCGCCCTCGCCTAAGGCTATAGGTCTCAGGCCCGTAAACAATAAAAATAGTCTCCATCCGGCATTCAAGCCGAATGGAGACTTTCGTTTTCAATAATCAAATGTGAGGAGAGGAGGAGGTAAGGAAGGCCGGTGATTAACCGAGCTTCGAGAGGACAATCTGAGACTGCTCGAGTGCGCAGACGGCATGCTCGGTGTTGGCGGGCAGAACGATAACGTCACCTGCCTTCATCTCATGTTCCTTGCCCTCAACGAGGAAGCTGACGCGGCCTGAAACGACTGTGACGACCACATCACCGTTGGCTGTGTGGGGGCTCAGCGATGCGCCGGCACCGAAGGCCAGGTACTGAACGAGACCCTTGTCATTGTTCAGAAGTACTTTCCTTTCCACCTTTCCCTCGACAAATGCAACCTGGTCATAAAGACGAACAGGAGTTTTGATTTCTACTTGTGTTTCCATAATTTCATTTTTGTTTAAGTTATAGATTGAACGCCAGGGAACCTTGAATGTTTGGCCCGTTCACATTATTTAGAACTCGTTTTAAGAGCTACTTGGATATTATTTCGTTTTTTTTCGCTATTTTTGTGGAAGTTAAACCCCGTTTCAAAAAAACGGGGTCTTAACAAAACCCCGTTCTGCGACATCATGATAGGATTCTTTTCACATCTTCCAGGTCTTTTAGGACATTTCCCGGTCGCTGTGGGCGCCGGCGAGCCAGACTTCCTGACGGGCGACCATCCGGCCGGACCTCATATCGTGCCCGAGGGTATCGCATCGCTTGAAAACATCGAGCGCTTCACCCTCTTCGCGTTTGTCATCTGTGTGTTGGTCGTTTGGTTGCTCTACCTTCTGTCAAAGTGGTTGATTAAAGCCAAGGATACCAAGAAATACCTCAAATTCTGGTTCGGCTTCGCCTGGGTTTTGGCGTTCGTCGTGTATGATGTGGGAATGTATACGGGTCAGTACATATCCCTGCTGACCAATGCACCGATGGCTGTCATCCATGCTTTCGAGACGTTTGTGCTGGGAAGCGACGTGAGCGCCATTCATGAGCCTTTCCACAGCAGCTGGGTATTCATGACCTGCTTCTCGTTTTCACATGCCCTGTCGGCTTTTGTCAGCACCCTTTTCCTGATAAAGGTTTTCGGGTTCAATGTGGTTCAGAAGTGGAGGCTTTATAAAGAGCGGAGAGGCCCGGTGAAAGATGAGACATTCGTTATATGGGGTGTCAACGGAACCTCATATAAAATGGCGGCGAGCATAAGGAATCATTTTGAGGAGAAGGGAGACGGTTCATACAGGACCGTGGTGGTCAAGACCGTCAACGACGCCGAGGAGACGGCTGAGACAGCGGTCGGCTTCAACAGGATATTCGAAATCATTTCTCTGCGTGACACCGAATTGCAGGACCTTCAGGACCTTCAGTGTCTCATCGCCGCCTCAGGACAAAATCTTGAACATTCGGGAGAAGACGGTGATGACATTCTGCGTCGGCAGCTCGAACTAAAGTCTCTGGCCGCAATTCTCACGTCGCGGACCGCGGAGCGCATCCACATTCTTTTACTGTCTGACGATGAGACCCGAAACCTTCATGACGTTTCGGTGCTGTTGAAGGATAAAACCCTGAACGATTTTATCGATGCCTCCAAAGAACATAAGGTCATATTCTACTGTCATGCGAGATATAACGGTGTTCACCGTGTGATTGAGGATGTGGGGACGCACAGCCGGATGGAGGTGAGGCTTATCGATTCATCCCATATCAACGTAGAGTTGTTGAAGACCAACGATGAGGTGCTTCCGGTAAACTTTGTGGACGTAGAGTCTGACGGAAGCGTATCTTCGGATTTCAACGCCATGGTCATCGGGTTCAGCGAGGTCGGTCAGGACATGGTCCGCTTCCTATACGAGTTCGGAGCGTTCGTAAAGACAGGGGCGACCCCGGAGAAGGCGGAGCGGTCAGGATTCCATCTCGATGTGGTCGACAACCGTATGCAGGAGAAGGCCGGAGCCTTTATTGCCAACTCACCGGCTATCAAACCGTCTGTGGCTTTCATCCCTGAGCTCAGGAATCCACGCGCACTTATAGAACTCCATAATGAAGATTGCCGGAGCATTCGTTTCTACCGGATGCTGGAGTCAAAGATAAAGTCCATGAACTATGTCGTCATAGCCACAGAGGATGATGAACTCAACATGACCATGGGGGTCCGTATCTTCAGGACCGCAGTGCGGTATAGGGACAATATGGAGAAGTTCTGTATCCTCGTCAGGATTAAAGACGATTCTGACGGCCGTTTTGAGAAAATCGCCTCCTTCTACAACCGCCTCTGGGCAGCTCAGGAGGAGAATAACGTAGAGGGGAAAAAGCAATCTGAGAAGTGTCTGAGGAATGCCGAGTGCCGGATTCCGCTGTTTATCTTCGGCCGCGACAGGGATGTCTATACTTATGAGAATATCATCGACGAAACCATACTGAAGCAGGCCATAATGTTCAAAGAGAGATACAGTGCCTCTGTCGACAAAAACTATGTTGAGCCTGCCCAGGAAATGGACAGACAGTGGTATAAGGAGCAGGAAAAGGCATTACAGACGGGAAGTCCCTATCATCCGGCTTATTCAAACCTCATGCGTCTCCGCAGAACCCGGGGACAGGATGTCGCCAACAGCCTTCACCGGAGAACGAAAGAGCTGCTTCGTGATAAGGCCATGTCCAAGAATGATTTTCCTGACTTCGAGTGGGCCTCTTTACAGAGGTGCTCTGAACAGACTTCATACTCCGCTGTAGACGGTAGCCCCGTCAATCCGGAGATAGCGAGGTTGCTGACGGTCATGGCGCAAACTGAACATCTGAGATGGACGGCTTCTCACGAGATATTGGGATATGTCCATGATGCTTCGGGGAAAAATGAAATCAGGCTCCATCATGACTGTCTGACTGAATGGGAAAATCTCGAAGAGCCCGTTCGGAGTTATGATAACGA
>CAZUAK010000048.1:0-2213 GCA_964618395.1 uncultured Sangeribacter sp. | reverse complement strand
TATGTCAAAATACGATGTCTTCATAAGCTATTCTTCAAAGGATAAGGAAACTGCATTCTATCTTTGCGAGAAACTTGAGGAAAGGAATCTCAGATGTTGGATTGCTCCGCGAGACGAGGTCGCGGGCATTTCCTATGCCAAACAAATCCTGAATGCAATTTCGGAGAGCACGGTCATGGTGGTCTGTTTTTCGGAAAACGCGAACCAGTCGGAACACGTTGAGAGTGAGATTGACAATGCCTTCTCGTCCGGCAAGGTGATAATCCCTTTTCGTATTGACGATTGCGTCATGAGTCCGGAAATGAAATATTACCTGAACAAGAAACACTGGCTCGTTGGTATTCCCGTTGATGAGAAGTCAATAGAGGAGTTGACGCAGTCGGTCATCTCGAATATCCCAGAGAGGGCAAGGGCGCGCGAGATGGAGCACAGTATCGACAACGCCATAACGATGGTGGAGGACATAATTGTGAAAAGCGATGACCGCGAGGTCGCGTTGAACCTCTCGGAGGATGATGCCTATCAGAACCGGCTGGAGAAACTGAAAACGCTCAACAGTCTGGTAAAGGACATGGAGGCTTCCGTCCTGCTTGGAAAGTATCAACAGAAATTCTTCCTGCGGAACAAGGAAAGTCTTGTCTCAAGGTTGGGTGAGGGCGGATATGATATGTTTGTCAATGATGCAAATGAGCTGATGTTGTTCATCGGTCCTCTGGAAGGGAACGTTGACAACCCCCGGTTCATAACCGATGGCTCCTCTAAGGCTATGTTGTATAAAAACCCACGTTCGGCCAGGATGCTCAATGACCTGACAGAGGAGTGCGCAGCCTTGCTTAAGGCCAGAACAAGCGTGCTGGTCTGCGAGGTTGGAGATTCGGCTGCCGAAGTCGCCACGTACGTTGCTGAGATAGAGGTT
The DNA here is from genome assembly GCA_964618395.1 of uncultured Sangeribacter sp. Classification (GTDB taxonomy): domain Bacteria; phylum Bacteroidota; class Bacteroidia; order Bacteroidales; family Muribaculaceae; genus Lepagella. The sequence goes on along the minus strand of CAZUAK010000048.1, from coordinate 1,297 downwards.
GAATGTAGACTCGATGAGCTGCCGGAGTTCCACTGGATGGACGATGTCCTGTTGTTTGAGCCTTCGGATAATCCGAAAAGGTTCGATCTGCTAATGAACGATAAGAATGAATTATTGCTCATTGTCAATGCAGCTCCGGGCCGTCCGGAGGACAGTACCGCAGTCTTTTGTGACGATAAGATTCTTTTGATTAAGAACAGCCGGGAATCCTTTGTATATGAACCTATCGGAGACGCGGCGTGTGGAGTACTGAAGGATGAGCAGATAACCGTTGTCCAGGTTGTCGAAACTTATAAGAACAGGGCCGTTGCCCGTTATACTGCGCGTCTTCTGAAACCGGAAAAGGTCGACTGGCAGACGTTGCTCAGCGGTGATGATACGGGAGATCATGGGCGCGTTCCTAAACCATTGGCTTATGTGCCTGATCCGGTAGATACGCATGAGGTTGAGCTTCCGGACGAGTTAAGTCCTCTTATAGAGGCCATGGCAAAGAATGTGCATGAGGTTTGGTCGCAAAACCGAATGTCCGAGGGTTGGACTTACGGACCGGTACGTGACGATTTGCGTAAGAAGCACCCTTGTCTGATACCGTATGAGGAACTGCCAGACAGTGAGAAAGAGTATGACCGGGCCACGTCACAGGAAACTTTGAAGCTAATTTTGAAGTCAGGCTTTGCCATCTCAAAAAAATGATGTAGCTTTGTGATAAGTAACGGAATATGGAATTAAATAAGGTTGATTACTTTATCAGTTATTCGTCTAAGGATACTGAATTGGCTAAGGCGATAGTGGATGCTATAGAAGAAGCCGGAAAGACATGCTGGATCGCATATCGGAACATTCCGTATGGCACCCCTTATGCCCGCGCCATAATGCAGGGAATTGACGGCTGCGAGAAGTTTATGGTCTTGATAACGGACAATTCCATCTCGTCCGAGGATGTCCTCAATGAAGTAGACAACGCCCACGCTGCCAAAAAAGTAATAATACCGGTAAAACTGACAGACAAAAGGTTGCCACGAGAGTTGAACTATTACTTAAGCCGTACGCAATGGCTGAGTCTTGATCACAAGTCTCCCCGAAAGATAGCTGTGCTTCTCGGCTTGAAGAAAGACGGTTCCACTCAAACTGAGACAAAGTCAAGAGGCGAACACTCACGGTTATTGACCATTCTGCAGGTGGCGGCTGAGACTGTACCTGAGATAAGCAGGAAGGTGCCCCAACTGAGAAAGAAAAAGGAGAAGCTCACCTCTTATATGCGGAAACTGTTGTCCGATAAACCCGGTGAGGGAGAGAA
>CAZUAK010000047.1:8929-13633 GCA_964618395.1 uncultured Sangeribacter sp. | reverse complement strand
GTTTGCACCCGAGCAGGTCCACTATCTGGTCCTCCACCTCGTCGGGGTTGGCCGAGTCGAGATCGCACTTGTTGATGACCGGAATGATTTCGAGGTCATTGTCGATGGCCATATAGAGGTTTGAGATGGTCTGGGCCTGGATACCCTGTGACGCATCGACAATCAGCAGCGCACCCTCGCAGGCGGCGATGGAGCGCGAAACTTCATACGAAAAGTCCACGTGTCCCGGAGTGTCGATGAGGTTGAGGACATAATCCTCGCCATCCTGGCGGTGGTTCATCTGGATAGCATGGCTCTTGATGGTGATTCCGCGTTCGCGCTCCAGATCCATGTCATCAAGGACCTGGTCCTCCATATCCTTACCGACGACCGTGCCGGTGCGTTCGAGCAGGCGGTCTGCCAGTGTGGATTTACCGTGGTCGATATGTGCGATGATACAGAAATTTCGTATATTTTTCATTGTCGAATAACGTCGTTGGCGATAAGAGTTGTCTGTCCGGGTCTCTCAGCTTCCATAGCTTCGGAGTGAAAGATGCCAGACAGAGTTTTGTCAGACTACAAAATTACAAAAATTTCCCTTAACGGACAAAAGCGGACCAACGGGAGGAGACGAAAAAACGCGCCCCTCGGTCTGAGGGGCGCGTCAGTATCGCGAGTTTTATTTCTTACTTGCGGATGAGGACTTTGGTAGCCTTGCCGTTGAGGGTCTGGATGTAGAGACCGTTTGCGGGTTCTGCTACACGAACACCCTGGAGGTTGTAGTACTCAGCCTTGCCGTTGGAAGCTTCGAGAACTTCATTAACAGCAGAAGCCTCTGTGAAAGCTATAGTGCAGGTATTGCCGTCCCAGCTTACGTTGTAAGTGCCTTCGTAGTAGATAGGACATGCACCGCCTTCGCCGCCGACGAGATCAAGGATACCTTCGTCAACACCAACACCGAATTCGATGCCGCTGTCACCCTGGCCATACTGGGTTGACCAGCCGGTAGAGGAGATCTTGAAGGTGTTGTAGCCGTCTTCGGTTACGGTCTCAGAAGTGAACTCTACGTCCTTTGCCTCATACTTCTTGTTGCCGAGGTCTGTGAGTTCGATAGCGGCAGCGTCGTCACCGATTGCCCAGTTATTGAAGGTACCGGTGATGTACCATTTGATAACGCCGTCCTTTTCGCCGGTAACGACGATAGTGATCTGATCAGGAGCGTTGGCTACGTTGAGCACAACTTTGGGGTTCTTGAGGCTTGCGAAAGCAACACCGTTGTCTTCTGCGAAAGAGATGTTGCCGCTTGAACCGGCTGCTACACAGTAGTAGGGTTCGCCGAGAACGAGGAGGTCGCCACAACCGAAGTTGAGGTCATTGTTGTCCCAGGTACCGTTGTTGATCTTGAAGCCGGTGCCGAGAGTTTCGCCGTTCCACTCGAAAACGCCGCCACCCTTAGCCTCAAACTTGCAGTCTTCCTGAGCCAGAGACCAGCTCTTGCCGTTTACGTTAGAACCGATCATGTAGTAATCGGAGTTCAGATAGTCTGTCTGTGCGAACGCAGAGAACGCAGCTACTACCGCTGCAGAAAGAAGTAAAGCTTTCTTCATGTTTTAATGGTTTAAGATTAAGTGAGTTAGCTATAATTACTGAAGTGAGGAGAGAAACCTTTATCGTTGCAAAGATAATTAATATTTTTTAATTTAAAGTATTTTTAACAAAAAAGTTCCGAAATTTTTCGGAACTCTTTCATTTTTAAGCCTTTATCTTAAAGTATTTTTGAAAATCTACTTCTACTGGCGAACGTTTTGTTATACTCTATGAAACACCTGTCGCATCAGCATAATCACAGATCCATGACGAACCTTTAGACCCCGTTTCAAAAAAATGGCGGTCATAGCTACGTTTGTCACAGGACGACCTTAGTAGCCTTCTTTCCCTGCACCTTTATGTAAAGGCCTTTCACAGGGTTCTCGACACGGATGCCCTGAAGCGTATAGTAGACCGGAGCGACCTCAGCCTCGTCTTCCCCGACAGTCTGCACGGAGGTTTCGCCAGCGATGACCACGGCATAGCCGTTGGCTCCGACATGACCCTTGATCTTGTCTGCAGTCACGGTGAAGGTCGTTCCGTTCACCTCGTCTTTATATGTGCCCGGTAGGACGTATCCGTCGGGATTGTCATACTCGACGTCCTTCTCTTCGGCCTTGGGCAGGATGATGGCGAAACCGCCGCCGTTGCGGGCAAACAGGGCATGGCCTTCCTTACCGGAAACAAGCTGCACCTTCTCAGCCTTTCCGTTCATCGCCACGCGGAAGCGGTTGAAGGCGGAGATGGCCGGATTTTCAAGGGCGTTCACCGACCCTTTCACCCCCATGCGGATTTTGGTGCGTTCCGTCGCGGCGGGACGCGAGAAGTATAGCGCGGTCTCTCCGGCACGGCAGGCCTGAAAGCAATATGCGCGGTCAATGATATCCTGGGCTACGTTCTTGGTCTTGCCGCCGTCGTTGGCATACGTGTCATGGCTCTCGGCCCAGTATACTACCTTGGTAGGGTCGATACCGTGTCCGGCCGATGTGGGCAGGCTGTGGTTGGCATACTTCGTAGGGCTGTTGCCACCTTTGTAGAGGTTCAGCACGAGGTTGCCGAAGACGTTGTCGGTGACACTCATGTAATCGGTATACTCCTTGAGGACGTCCCAGTTGCCGGCGTTGCCGCCGCCGGGGTTGTCGAGAATCTCGCCATAGTGCCACAGGCCGGCCTCGCCGCAGACCACAGACCAGAAGTCACAGTTCTCGGAGGGGAGGCCGATATGCTTGGCTGCATCCCAACGGATACCTTTGACGCCCAACCCTTTCAAATCCTGAATGAAGGCCAGGGCGCGCTGCTGAACCTCGGCGTTTTCTGACACTACATCTTCATAGTCTCCGAGGTTATTGTGAATGATGGAGGTTCGGCTGTTGTAGTTCACGCCACCGAGGTTGCGCAACATTCCGGCCTGGTTCCAGAAGGAGTTGCGGTTGCCCTTTGACTTGTTGACATGGTTGGCAACCACGTCGACTATGATCTTGATGCCGTATTTGTCTGCTTCGGCACACAGGTCAGCGAGCTGCTGCTTTGAGCCGTTTCCGTTAGACTTGAAGTTGAAGTCGTAGGGCATATAGGCATAAAACCACTCTGCGCTGTTTGCGCAGTTGCCCTGAACGGGCGAGACCTGAACCGCGCCGAATCCGGCGGCTGCGATGCGCGGAAGCTCTTCCTGAATGTCGGTGAACTTCCAGTCAAAACAGTGGAGGATGTTGGCCTCCTGAATATTTTCGGTGAAACCGTAATTCTCGGCCGCCGCGGAAAAAGCCATTCCGCAGGTGAGCGTGGATAGGAGTAAAGTTCTAATCATTTGCATGATGTTGGATTGTGACCTCTATTATTGATTGTTAACCGTTAGATTACATTTAATATTTAGAAACAGAATCTGTCGTAACGTTTAATATTATAAGCTGCTCGATTGTCACTTATAATACTCTATCGTCTATTTATTATATTGTGTCTTCAGCTCTTTTATATTGTGCTTTCAGCCCTGCCCGTTTCCGGTAAAGGCTACATCGTTGAGTATTTCGGCGACCCTTTCCGGTGCCCGGTTGAAGTCTTCCCCGCGCACTGTTATGAGTATTCCGGCCATGTCGATGGCTCCTGGACTGACGAGCAGGGGCTCCTCCTTGTCGGTATAGCATCGAGGCCGGTGAGCCTTGCGTGGAATCTCCAGGATGCGGAGTTCACCGCAGTATCCTATCCAGGCATACAGGTTGACCAGTTCTTTGTCTGTGGGGGTCATCATCTCTGCGAGCACGCGTTGGCCATTTTTATCGGGATGGATCACACCGACCTTGAAAGCGAAAGGCCATTGGTCTTCGCCGAAGCCGCATTCTTCCGGTTTTACGGTGAACATTCGGGACTCTTCAGAATAGAGTGAGCGCTCAATTTTGCGCATCAACGGGAGTTCATCGACCATCACGGCCTGAAAATGGAGATGGTCCGGCGCACTGGCTCCGGCCTTCGCACCGTTGAAGAACACCACAAAGCCGGGCATCTTCTCAGCCAGCTCGACCATCTTGCCGACGTCCGGAAGCTGGTCTGTGTGCTGGTCAGACGCTATGGTGAAGTGAACCGGGAAAATAGGAAAGGGATTCAGCAGTAGCGACCAACCATTTATTATCGGTATTGCTATCTGCTCTTCGGGCCGGTTTTTTTCACAGAGAAAACAGGACCTCTCCCCTATCGCTTTAGCGGAGATGTCTGCGGTGGTTGAGCGTGCCCGGGCAGGGTTGAACTGAACAGCACCTTCAAGTTTCCCTATCCTGACCTTTTTCCTCTCGGTCTTGCCTAAGTCCAGATAGCGTTCTTTTGCCTCGGGCCACCACTGTAGCTGCGCCTCCACAAAATTGTTGGCCTGCGAAATGTATTCACTTCTCGTCATGACTTCAGATCATCGTTTTCATCATCGAATTCATCGGAGTCGCCGTCGAAGAGGTCATCCTCATCGTCCTCATCGTCCTCATCGTCATAGTATCCCTCCTCGTCGTTGTCAATACTGTTTTCAGGATCTGTTATGCGATTGTAGAGTTCGAGGCTGCGGACAAAGTCCTTATACTGGTTATGGGCGTTCTCTTTCTCAACCGAGAGGTGAGCATCGGAGTTACCGTCCCAGCGGCGGCAGAGGTACAGACAGTC
>CAZUAK010000047.1:3451-8829 GCA_964618395.1 uncultured Sangeribacter sp. | reverse complement strand
TAGCTGCCGATGACCATCCCGCTGGAGGTTTCATAAAACTTATGTACGATTGTGCGTACGACATCGGTCGACGAGTAAACGTCGTCAGAGTCGAGTTGAATCATGAACCGGCCGCACTCGGGATGTGAGGCGGCCTCGTTCCAGCATCCCCCTATCCCGAGGCCTTCGTCTCCTGAGAGTTTTACGAGCACCAAGCGTGGGTCATCGATAGCCTCGAGCAACTCGCGCGTGCCGTCGGTCGAACCGTTGTCGACCACAATCACATTGAAATCGAAATCGGCCATCTGGGCCAGGGCGCTGCGAACGGCGTCACCGACGGTGTTCACACGGTTCCTGACCGGAATGACTACCGAGGCCTCTACGGGATATTCCCCGATATAAAGGGGTGCCGGCTCGGGCTCGCGGGTCAGGAGCGCTCCTATTTCGAAAAGATGTCGTGAGACGGCCTCCTCCATCGCTTTCTGGTATTTGCGGCTCCGGGGGTCAACATAGTCGTGCTGACGCTCTCCGCTGTGACGGGTGTCGGTACGCTTCACTTCGTAGAGATACTCGGGGATGCAGATGATTCCGCGCAGCAGAGTCAGCCTCAGGCGCAGCGCGTACCAGCCGCCGTCCGGGGCCGAAGATTCTTCCTCGTCAAAATCTTCGGTGCTCGTTATGACATCGGCACAGTTGAGGGCGACGATGGCTCCGAAGTCGAAGTCGTCTCTCAGCGAGCCGGGCTGATAGATGGTCAGCGGCCGGTCGCTCAAGGTGCCGTCCTCGTTGCGGTCTCGGTAGAAGCTGTAGAGCATTGTGGCGTCGCTCTCGGAGGCTATCTGCAACAGACGCTCTTCTCCATATTTGAAGAAGGAGGCCTCGCGCCCGCCTATGTTCACGAGTATATATTGTTCGAGCCCGCGTCTGAGAATCTCCTCGCGGAGCTCGTTGACTGTTGTGAATCTGTACATGGATAAGATGAGTTTATTCGAGTGCTTTCAATATCTCGGCCATCAGCAGGGTGCGCTGATAAGGGTCCGACAGACTTTCAAACGGCACACTCAAGAGCGCGGACCGGCCCCGGCCATACTCGGTCAGGACACCTGCCGCACCGTTTGAATCCGTAAAGTTAAGAATTATTTTTCCATTTCCCACAATCCTGAGCGGATCAGGATCCTGAACAATGTATTGGTCTTCGTTGAGAGTGTTGGAGTATTTGTATGTCCGGTCTTTGAATCCAGCGCCGACGGCCTTTACGGCTGTCTCGATTTTTCCGTTTCGCGGACGTGAGGCCTCACTGTCTTTTGTTATCCCCAGAATCTCCGAGGCAAATTCTGCGGCATGCGGGTTGACGACAGAGTCGGTTGCTCCTGTCAGATACTCACCGGATACAATCAGGCGCCCTCCATTTTTGAGGAATCCCTTGAGGTCGCTGCGGAGCTTCTCGGGATATAGTGCGAAGCGCGCGCCGTCACGGCCACGTCCGGTGACTGTTGCTTTCTGGCGCCCGAGGATGAGGTCGACGATTTTATAGTTGTCAACCTTCACCTTTCCGGCCTCTACGGCAGCGAGGCTGGCCGAGACGAATCCGTAGCCCGATTTTGCGATTGCGTCGCCGTGGATATAGGGATAGTCGAAGGTGTTGCCGGCTATTACCTTGGATGCGTACGAGTCGCCGCTTCGACCAAATGAGTCGCCGGCGCCGCGGCGGAACTCGGACTGGAAGCCGGTGAACTGGACATCCTTCACATACGGAACGCCAAAGTCCCTGTCGGCGTCAAAACCGGCACGGTCCCCATCCTTGAACGAGCCCGGGGCGGAGGTCCGGTCGAATCCGTTGATGATGAGCACGGGCTTCTCACCCACTCCGGTCTCGCGCAGCGCGAGTGTCTCGGAGGGGAAGGAGACGCCGCCGTCGTTCGCCGCCACAATCCGGAAGGAGTGTATGTCGGTGTCGGCCGTGATGACCTCATAGTGCGTCTCGCGGGTCTGCCCGAGGAGATGGAAGCCCAGCTCGTCTCCGCTGCGTTCGTAAATAAGGTAGTGAGTTGGTGTGGCTGTCTTCTCCAGCTTATCTTCTACCGGTTGCCAGGAGAGGCGGAAGTGGTTCTTCTTTGTCCGCTCTATGGCGAAGTCGGTGACGGGGAGCGGCTGGATGACAACCTCGCGCCCTTTTCTCTCGGAGATGAATCGGGCCATGGCCTTGTATATGGAACGGCCGACGGTGAACTGGAACTGCGGGTCGAGACCATACTGCATGTCGGCGAAGTTCTGGTGGCTCATCAGCTCTATGAGGGCCGTGGGCACTTCGGGAACGCGCGCTTCGACGTAGGTCTTGTCCCACATTGAACGGCGTGTCCACGAGGGTTCCCACGACTGACGGATGTCGGTCGTTATCTGGCGCATGAGCATGTCTGTGAGCATACGCGAGTTTATACGGGGCGTGCCGTCAGTATAGGAGTCGCCGTTGTTGGTGAAGTATATCCCGAGGGTGCCGACAAAGGAGTCGTCCGAGCGTTTGCCGGCGTCGGTGTGGAGAGCCATGACGGCATCCACGGGAATGCTGAGGCCGTTTTTGCCGGGGACATTCTTTGAACCGCCGGCAAGCCAGTTGACCCAGTTGCCGCGCGCAGTGTAGTCGTCTTTGTAGTCGTCCGAGCCGTGATAGGGTGAGTAGACATATTCCGGCGCGCCGGCCCAGTGGAGCCAGTAGCGGGCACCTTCGGCAAAGCGGGGCATGCCCGAGGTTCTAAAGGTCGGAGCGGGTCCTTTCGGTGCGGGGGCCGGCTCACTCACGGCTGGCTCTTCGACATCGAGGAGGTTGTCGGCATCGTCGGTCACTTCGTCGTCTGCCTCTTCATCATCTTCGTCCTCTTCATCATCTTCATCATCGTCCTGGGCAGTAGAAGCCGACGTCAGGGTCTTTGACTCTTCGGGGGTGGAAGGGTCATAGAGTATGTCCGAGCGTCGGGGACTGCGGGCGATGTTACCCATTCCTCCGCCAATCTTGACGGCGTCGGCTGTCAGAATCTTGCCGGAGTCTGAAGAGAGGTTGGTCAGGGTGACGACAGGTTCGCTGTCGCTATAGCCCGCTTCGAGCGGGAAGGTGCCAAGGTATATCCACGTACCGCCACCCATGGTCTGGTTGACGCTGAACTCGCGGCTACCTCCGGAGTAGTTGACCGTGTAGCGTGCGTCTTTCGTAGACGTGGGGAGGGTCTTGTAGCTGACATAGACGGCATATTCACCGTCTTTGGGAATGTCGGCATACCATGCGGCGACACTCGGAGCACCGGAGGCCACCGTGGTTGTCTGCCGGTAGGTGCCGTTCTCGAAGGGATTCTCTGTGTCGCGGAAGTCGGGAAGGTCGTAGATGAAACCGTCGAGTTCTCCTGTGGACCATTTCGTGGCCCCGGTCTGCTCTTTATACGTTGACTGGGAGTAGATGGCCCCTTCGGGGTTGGTGTCGTTGTCGACGATGACCTCCTCGGCGTTCAGGTCGCGTTCGCGGGGCAGGAGGACATTCCCCCCGGCGTTCTCTATCATCGGGACGGCATAGTTGAGGATGAACGAGGTCGGGAAAAGGTCTTCCACGGTCCCGAAGAGCAGCGGCCGCTGCCACTGCCACGCTCCGTTTTTGTAGTAGCGGCCGTGGCTGTTCCACATCGCCACCACATCGCCGGACATCCCTTTTTTAGGATTCCATGCGGCGTTGCGTTCGGTCACGAAAGGGGGGTTCACGCGACGGTCGGCAGGGAGCTTATCGACCTTTGTAATGTAGTAGGCCAAGGCACGGTCCCTCACCTTGAGATCCACTCTGAATCCGTCGAGCGAGTCCGGCAGCGCGGCGTTAACCTCACGGGTTATTTCGGTTATCAAGTCATGGGTGACGGGGAGGTAGGTGAAGTTTTCATTCAGCCCGATACGCGCCACACGGTTTTTCATGTCCGGTTTAACGCTGTTGACCCTCAGTCCGCCGGGGTTCATCTCGGAGGGTATCCATTGGAGCACCCTGTCGTTGACGAGCAGGGTCAGCGAGTCGGTCAGAATCTCCTCGGGCTTCGGTGCCGGAGTCCGCTTGACAGCTTTTGTGCGTTTGGCCTTGCCGGACTTCTTTCCGGTTTTCTTACCGGACCTCTTCCCTGTCGTTGATTTCTTTCTCTTTTTGCTTCTTGACGAGGAGGTCTTTTTGGTAGTCTTCTTACGGGATGATTTTTTAGCGGCCTGCGCGTACTCGATGCCACCGATGGCAGCGAATTCCGCAATGTCTGCCACGTCACCGGCGATACCGATAAGCGCACAGACAATATATATGATGAGAACTTTGAGTTTCATTGATGGATAGTGATGTCGAGAAAAGACAAAGTTAGCAAGAAAACGTGTAACAAAGGGTTCGGACAGTTTCTATTTAATCTTTTTTCACAAATGAAGAAAAACGAAACAAGCCGAAAAAGCAAGAACACTGGAGAGTGTACCGCAACGACGGCCTGTGACTCAATCGGGGAATTTACAAATGAAAGAAAACGGAGCAGGCACGCATGCTTGCTCCGTTTCGTCGCATAGAATTGTTTTATTATTTCGAGGTTCAGCCTGTGCGACGTTACCTCCTGTTTAAAGAACGACAAATCGTTCTTTATATTGTAGAAGGCGGTTCAGAATTCTTGTTTCTGTTTCTTTATCACTGCCTACCGGTATCCATTTTTCTGAGTCGATACCGATTTTCTGGCCTGATATAACAATCAGAGGTTCTGAATAGCCTTTTCGCCTTTCTTCAGATCTTTCTTAGCCTCCTTGATGACATACTTACCGTCACGCTTGAGTTCTCTTTCAGCTCTGCGGGCCTTGATCTCAGCTACGTTCTTCTCATAGGTGGCGCGCTGTTCGGGGGTGAGGATCTCCTTCACTTCCTTATCGTATGCCTCGCGGTCTTTAGCGATAGCCTTCTTGAGCTCTTCACGGCTCTTGTCGACAGCGGCTTTGCGCTTAGCGTTGAGGGCTTCGATCTTGGACTGCTGCTCGGGGGTCAGCTCGATGCCCTTGAAAGCGGGGTTGCCTTTCTTGGCAGCGCAGCACTGGTGACCCTTCTGGCCTTTCTTACCCTTTGAGTCTTTGTGACCTTTCTTACCCTTCTTCTTGTCGGCCTTCTTGCACTTCTTGTTTGCGTCCTTACACTCCTTGTTGCAGGGAGTCTGACAGGTGCAGTCACCGCCGGTTACACATTCGGTCTGTCCGTTTACGCAGTTCTGTTCGGGAGCCTGCTGACCGGCGTTGGCGGAAAAAGCGGCGAGGGAAAGGAGCGCTACGGCGCAAGACATCATCAGTTTCTTCATTTTCTTTACATTTTATGAACGGGACCTTCCGAGGTAGAGAGACTCATCGAAACTCCGGGAGGACTGACC
>CAZUAK010000047.1:0-3351 GCA_964618395.1 uncultured Sangeribacter sp. | reverse complement strand
GCAGTCTGCACCGTGGTCACCGGTGCAGCTGCCGCACGCGGATCCATGTCATCGGGATACTGCGCGAAAGAAGAGGCGGCGGCACAAAGCGCAACGGCGTAAATAGCAATTCTTCTCATGAGATCCCTGCGTGCTGAAATCAGTGAGTGACATTATAGCCCTGAGAGCGGAGATAGTCAAGGATCTGATACTTCACCGCGTGGTCATAGTATCCGAGGATATGCGCACACCAGTCGTTATCGGTCGTTCCGCCGGCGCGGGTCTGGTTGTAGTGCGTCACTTCTGCGTCATACTCCGCGAGTTCCTCGACCATCTTGCGGTCGTCGGTGCGGTAGTGGTTACGGTGGAAGACGAGCGGAGTTCCCTGCTTGGGTTTGTGGTCGGGGTGCTCACGGGGTATTCCGAGTGCGAGACCGCAAACTACAAACACACCTTTGGGGAGTTTCAGCATTTCGGCGAGTTTCAGCGGATCCACAGTGCGGAGGTATCCGACGCAGTTACATCCCAGTCCACAGGCTTCGGCAGCCACGACGGCGCTCATCATAGCCAGAGAGGCATCGATGATACCGATGGTCACGCCATCCATAGTGTCGGTGATGGGCGGCATTTCGAGGCCTTTCTCCTTCGCGAGGAGGGAGATCTTATTGTAGTCGGAACAGAAGATAAGGAGGCGGTTGCAGGTCTTGAGCTGCTTCTGGTTAGTCATTTCATAGAGCTGCTCCTTCAGGGCCTGGTCGTCGATGTCGATGACAGAAAACTGCTGGCCGTTATAGGAAGTCGGAGTATTCTCCACAGCCTTATAGATGAATTCCATGGTCTCCTGCGGGATTGCCTCGCGCTCATAGCGGCGTATGCTCACACGGTCGAGCAAAGTGTCTTTAACGTCTTTCATATATCAGATTTATTGTATTTCGTATTTACAGTATTTAGAGCACAAGCCAAAAAGGCAGTGCATATCAGAATGTAGTAAATACACCGAAAAAATGGCTTGTGCCGTATTTATTAAGATAGAGGTTTTTAATTAAGAGAGAGGACAGAAGAGACATAAGATGAAGATGATAGAAAAACAAGCGAAGGCCGCCGCCCCGCGAGCGGGATCGACGGCCTTCGTGTAAGGCCACACCAAAGAATTGTGACGAAACTCCGACTAACAGGATTTGAGTGCCATGATATCTTTGTAATCCACCTGCGGTGTCGCGAAGGCACCGGGGGCACGCCATTGACATCACAGCTTGTCTCGGTATTTCGTATAATTTGATGAGTTTCCCAATGTGCTTCAGTGTGGTTTTATCTCATCAGAGAGGGGAGATTCTATTGGTAGAACAACGTCTCCCCGAAATGGTTCACGAGACTCTGTGGGGTCTTTCAGGCTTTCACCTTGTCACAGATAGCCTTGAAAGCCTCGGGCTGGTTCATCGCCAGGTCAGCGAGCACCTTGCGGTTGATCTCGATGCCTGCCTTGTGGATGAGGCCCATGAGCTTTGAGTAAGAAAGTTCTTCCTGACGGGCTGCGGCGTTGATACGCTGAATCCAGAGGGCACGGAAGTTGCGCTTTTTCTGCTTGCGGTCGCGATAGGCGTATGTCAGACCTTTCTCCCAGGTGTTCTTGGCGACGGTCCACACGTTGCGACGGCTGCCATAGTAGCCGCGGGTGAGTTTAAGGATTTTCTTTCTCTTTGCACGTGAAGCCACGTGATTTACTGATCTTGGCATTTTTTAATCTTTTTGATTGGCAGCGGTAATTTGTCTTTTTACTCTTTTGTTAGCTGCACATTCGGTTAATAAAAAATAGATTGTGTTCGAGGCGAGAGGTCTTCGTCGTTCTGAACGGGGTGTGCCGTCCGGAGATTAACGAAGGTTGAGAAGTTCCTTGACCTGGCGGCGGTTTGCGCTGTCAACGAGTGCTGTGTGGTCAAGATTGCGTTTACGCTTGGTGCTCTTCTTTGTCAGAATGTGGCTGTGATAAGCGTGCTTTCTCTTGATTTTACCTGTGCCGGTGAGCGCGAAGCGCTTCTTAGACGCGGCATTGGTCTTCATCTTGGGCATTTTGTTTGGAATAAATTAGTTGTTTGACATTCACCTCGGCACTCACTGTGCCTACGGTCTCTATTTACACATTATAGTTAACACAAAATCTACGGCTTTATTATGCAGAAGCCCAACAAACTTTCGACCTCGTGTCTGCTATCTTTTCTTTATTTTGCCTCTTCAGACTCTTCAGCGGGTTCGTCGGCCTTCGGGGCCTTCTCACCGCCTTTAGCGCCGTTCTCCTTGGCCTCTGTGCGGGCCTTGGATTCCTGAATCTCCTTGCGGCTCTTCAGCGGTGCGAGCATGATGATCATGCGCTTGCCTTCAAGGACCGGCATCTGTTCGAGCTTTCCGTACTCCTCCAGGTCATTGGCGAAGCGGAGAAGCAGCAACTCTCCCTGGTCTTTGAAGAGGATTGAACGGCCGCGGAAGAAAACGTGGGCCTTGACCTTCGAACCCTCTTTGAGGAAGTTGGTCGCGTGCTTGAGCTTGAAGTTATAGTCGTGGTCGTCGGTCTGCGGTCCGAAACGGATCTCCTTCACGACAACCTTCGTGGCCTTCTGCTTCTGTTCCTTCAGTCGCTTTTTCTGCTGATAGAGAAATTTCTGATAGTCTATGATGCGGCACACGGGGGGTTCGGCGTTGGGCGAGATCTCGACGAGGTCGAGTTCCTGCTCGGCCGCAATCTTGCGTGCCTTGTCGATCGGGTACACACCCTGTTCGACGTTGTCGCCAACCAGGCGCACCTCTTTGGCGCGGATCTGTTCGTTGGTCGCGTAGGGGTCATTCTTTCTGTCTCCCGGGCGCGGACGCTGTCCGGGGCGGGGACGCGGACCTCCGCCCATAGGGCGGCGCGGTCCGGAGAATTGAGGTTTTTTCTCCATTAACAGTGTTGAGTCGGCCGTCGGTTCCGAAGTCGGACTGACCGAGGATTGTTTCTTATTTTTTCTGTTTTTATCGGTTTCGACCCTTAACGAGCGGTAGACTCAGCCACCTCTGCGTTCAAAGTCGCTGCAAAGTTAGCAATTTTCATCGTACCACGGTCACCTTCGCCCTGTTTTCTGACAGAAACTTCTCCATTTTCTGCCTCTTTTTCTCCGACGATGAGGAGATATGGCACTTTTTTGAGCTCGTTGTCGCGGATTTTCTTGCCGATCTTCTCGTTTCGGTCATCCACAAAGGCGCGGACACCCTCCTTGTCGAGCTGTTTGGCGACCTCGAAGGCGTAGTCGTTGAACTTCTCCGAGATGGGAAGCACGACACACTGTTCGGGGATGAGCCAGAGGGGGAGCTTGCCGGCGGTGTGCTCGAGAAGCACAGCCA
>CAZUAK010000046.1:0-13717 GCA_964618395.1 uncultured Sangeribacter sp. | reverse complement strand
GCAAAATGATAAATCTGTCTTATTTCTCTCATGACTCTTTCGATGGGTATTACTGTCCGATTAATGCCCAGGTCCAATTTACCGCCAACGGAAGATTGATGATGATGTATGCCAATGCGAAAGGGATAACGGGAATCAGATTCCTTGATTCGCCCGAGCCGTTTGTGACCTTTGTGGGCCGGCGCATCGCACCCGTCCACCGGAAAGAGATCGAAAACCGTATTGAAATGTCAGTGGCCGAATTTGACCCGGTCGAGAATATGCAGAGGGCGATAGACTACCTCAACGGTGAGGAAGTGGAAGGAGACATCCACCTATACTCGATGTGCTCTGACTTTCAGTACGCCGTTTACAAAGCCTTATTGGACATCCCCCTTGGCACCACGGTCCACTACAAGGACATAGCCGAGGCCATAGGCAAACCCACGGCAACAAGGGCGGTAGCGACTGCCATAGGCAACAACACCATAGCCGTCCTCATCCCCTGCCACCGAGTGGTCCCCGTCACCGGAGGCTACGGCCGCTACCGCTGGGGCGCCGCTCTAAAGCGCTCCCTAATAGCTGAAGAACGCCGACGAGCTAAGAAATCCGCTTCAAGGAAACAATAACCTCTATTGGAATCCCTGAACAACCCAGATTAAAAAGGGGTCGAATTCGACCCCCATTTTAAGATAAGCAGGGGCGAATGCCTTTACAGAGGGCTCTACCACGAACCTGGGGATAGGTTGAAGGTTCAGACGTGTCTATCCACTACCCTTCTCAGAGTCCAAGGGAGTGCAACCGAACCTTTTCTTAGCCACGGGTTCTTTAGCACTATTTGTCAATAAACTTCAGATCGAAAAAAAGAATTCGACTTTTGAGTTCCTCATCTTCAGGTATACCAAAAGATTGTTTCTCACTCTCCACAGATTTATATAACGGTTTGAAACCATTCTTATAATAGTAATGCAGAGTAGGTTCTAAATTATAGGCATCGACGAGCATATACCTACAGGCAGCTTTATTGTTCTCGTCTACGAAAGAATGTTTAAGCACATCCATAAGCTGAGTGCCGATATTTAGACCTCGCCCTTGAAATTTTGAGTTTACTCCCAAACGTCCGATAAGAACCGCCGGATAGCTTCGATGATGCTTTTTGTACGGTATCTTGCGTTGTAGCGCATTGCGAGAGGAATTATCAAGAGTATTAGCCTTGATGCCATCGAAAGATAGAGTTGCAATAGCTACTATCTCTTTAGGATTATCCTTGCTAATCCAACAGAAGGCTTTGCTCAACAGTTCTTTTTCGTATAGAAAAACATCATATTTGAAAAACTCATCTAAATCCTTATCTCCACAACAAAAGGGGTCACAGTAATCTGCGACCTCCTGTGTATAACGTACCATAAAGGTATTTTCAACGAGGTTGAGTTTTTCCATCGTCTTTAATCCTTTCGAGGAGGGAATACGGTATTTTTCACACTCTCCCACATTGTGGAGACGATTTTACGTTGAGCTTCTGTCAGCTTAGGAGTCGGCAATTTGCCATTACGCTCCGCTTCTTCAATGAAGCTACGTGCATCTTCACCCCAGAGTTCAGGGGTAGTTTTAATAGTCATTGCCATATCTTAAAGTTAGTTTTTAGATTATAAAGTTACAACTTAATAACGAATTACGCAAGCGTTAGGATGTTAACGACTAAAAATAAAGGCATCAGAGAGTTTATTGTTGTAGAAGCCAAGGCTTCGCTTAAATATCGGGGGCGATGCGTGGGGTTGAATGAGGCAGTATTTCGAGGGAGGAGAGGATGGCGGGGGCCGGGGTGTCGTAGGGGAACCAGTGGATGTGGTGGCCGCGGCGTTCCATGCCGCGGAACCAGGTCATCTGGCGCTTGGCGAATTGGTGGATGGCTATCTCGAGATCGTGGACCATCTGCTCGCGCGTCAGCTCTCCGATGACATATAACGTCACGTATTTGTACTCAAGACCGTAGTAAAGGAGGTCTTCCGGCTTCAACCCTGAGTTGAGAAGACCCTCCACTTCCTCCACCATTCCCTCTTCGAGACGGGCATGCAGCCGCTCGGTTATCCTCTTTCGGCGTAACTCGCGATCTATGTCCAGCCCGATGATTAGGGAGTCGGGCTTCTTCGCGTTTTCTTTCGATGCCTTCTCCGCCTCTTCGGGATGCTGTAGATAATACTCTTCTATCTCTATCGCGCGGATCGCCCTTTTGCAGTTGTCCACGTCTGTGGTGTTGTGGAGAATCTTGTACTTTCTTAACCGCTCCGTAAGCGCGTCGAGTGACCATCCGCTCAACTCCTCCCTCAAAGCAGGGTTCTCCGGAACCTCAGGCAGCTTCAGTCCGTTCAAGGCCGCCTCTACATACATACCCGTACCTCCGCAGAGAATGGGCATAGCTCCTCGGGACCGAATTTCTTCTTCGGCCCGATGAAAATCTGATAAAAACTGGTAAAGGTTGTACTTCTCCCCGGCATCGCGGATATCGAGAAGGTGTGACGGAACCTCACCGTATTCTTCGAGGTCCTTTCCGGTCCCGATGGTCATTCCGCGATAAACCTGACGGGAGTCACCGCTGATGATCTCGCCTCCGACGAGCCGAGCAATTTCGACCGCCTTACGGGTTTTTCCGCAGGCGGTCGGTCCGATTATGGCAATAAGGTCTGTGTTAAGTTTTATCACGGGCGACGGGACATTGTGGAGTTACCGGACTGACTGCGTCCGTTGAGGTTGCGCCACCATCTTTTCAGCCTGTAGAACGGAGTGTCGCTGTTGAATAGAGATATGCGTATCCATTTGTCATCCTGGAAGTCGAGTCTCGACCTGCGGACATCCTTCAGCGTGAAACCGGGGACATAGCTCTTGATCTTGTTCTTTCGGAACCCACGGTCATCAAAGACCTTCTCCGTCTGTATAATGGTGGCCAGACGCGTCAGGTCTGAGAGGGCGCGATGGCTCATCTTTCCGGGAGTCATGGAGTAAACCCTCTTGAACTGCTCAAAGTCCATCCACTCCCCTTTTACGCTTAACTCGGGATAGTCTTCAATCGTGCCGTCAAGGAAGTAGAAGTATCGCAATAGTGTACTGTTCTGCATGTCCGGCGACTTACGTCCGAAGAAGAACCGCAACTCGCCGTCGCTTATACCCGTCATGCGGCTCACTATCTGACGCACCTGGTCAACACGGATACCTGCTACGGAGCGACGCGTGATGAAAGGCGTATCGATTACCTCCTTGTAGGTCGCCGCCGGGTCTATGGACTGCGGGTCGACATAAATGTGGTTATCGCATACGACATAGAAACGCAGGTAGGTCTTGGCCTGGGCATCTTCCATATCCGTCTCGTCCATGATCTCGTTAGACTCCTCGAGGTCAAGGTAGAGGTTGTAGTAGCGGAAGACGAAATACATCTCGTCGAGCACCAACATGATGACGAAGAACCAGGAGAAGACATACCAGTCTCGCGACGTGAGGTTGATGTTGACGTAAACAAAGAGATAGTATGCCCAGTCGATAGCGGCGATGAATCCGAAGATGAAAATGAGGTTTCGAAGCTGGAGCGCAGACTCGTGGTGAAGTATCTGGCCCAAAAGACCGCGGTCATGCCAGTCACCGTTGTGGAGGCGGCAGTCTATGCATACCTGGAACTTTTTACGCCTGAAAGAGAGCACTATCAGGGTCAGGAAGCTGATGGGGGTCAGCAACAGTGACGGGATGTACGGCTGGTTGAAGAAGATAAGCTCGTCTGGCAACAACAATAGGCCCACGGCGTAAAGCACATTCAGTACTATGGACACAAACGAGTATATCAACACGCAGTAGAACAGACAGTAGACCGTCACGACACACGTCGACAGACGGTTTGTCCGATTGTAGTAGATAATGGTATACAGCACGGCGGCTGCCCCCAGTCCCACCGCCGGAGCGAGATAGAACGGGAGCATGCGTGTGAGCGCGACCAATGCGATGAGTGTGAAGATACCGTAAGAGAGGTTCTTCCACATTTCGTAGAGGTGTGTACCGTTTACTTTTTTGAGATTTTCCATTATCTGAGTTGTCCCTCCGTCAGTTTGAAGCAGACTCTTTTAGATATAACACTCCGCCCGCGATTTTTATCACAGATTTGTGTTAAGAAAATTCACCACCTTTCTGAAAAGTTGGGTACGTGCGTTGCACATCCTCAGGGAGTGCTCGAATCCGGTATAGGCCATCATGTCGAAAAGCTTCCCTTCGTAGTTGAGTTTTGAGGTGTATTTCAGCGTGTTATAGAAGTGTACGTTATCATCGCTCGTACCGCTCATGATGAGCAGGGGGACGTTCAGATTCTCCGTGCGGTTCATGGCCGAGGCCGAGGCATAGCCGCCCTCATTCTGCTGAGGGGTGCGCATGTAGCGCTCTGTGTAGATTGAGTCATACCACTTCCAGTCAGTCACCGGGGCCATTGAGACTCCGGCCTTGAAGGGGGTGCCGGCCGCGGTCAGCTCCATCAACGTCATGTAACCGCCGTAGCTCCAGCCGAAACAGGCTATGCGCGAGCGGTCGATATAGGCCTGGTTGGAAATCTCCCTCGCACCGGCTATCTGGTCTTCGGTCTCGTATTTGCCGAGATTCATATACACGGCGTTGGCCCATGCGCGTGAGCGGTTGCCCGTTCCGCGTCCGTCAACGGCAGCCACGACATAACCTTCGGAGGCGATATAGAAGATACCCTCCATCCTCCAGCGGTTCTGCACCTCCTGAGAGTCGGGACCGTTATACTGATACATCATCAAGGGATACTTCCCGGTCTCTTTGAATCCGTTTGGCTTGATGATGTAGGCATACATGTCCTCGCCGGCTGCATTCTTGACCTTGGTAAACTCCATCTTGGGGGCGTCGGCATACTTGGCGGCATACTCGCGGTTCATCTCCACTTCAGCCAGTTTCTTGCCGGCGGTGGTCCAGATGGTGTACTGATTGGGCACCGAGGCGGAGCTCCAGTTTCTAAGATAATAGCGGAAGTCGGCGCTGAACGAAGCCGACTCGAAGCCGGGCTCGTTGTGAAGCAGCTTCATCCGTCCGTCCTTGCCCACGACGGCGACGTTGCGGTCTATGGGGCTTATGGCAGTCGTCTGGATAAAGATTTCACCGGTCTTGGGGTCACGGCCGTAACAGTCGGTCACGTTCCACTCCCCTTTGGTCACCTGACGTTTGAGGTTTCCGTTATAGTCATATTCGTAAAGGTGACGCCAGCCGGACCTCTCGCTGCCGATAAGGAAGGTCTCCTTGTCGAACGAAACCATCTGATAAGCAGCGGGTGAGAGCCACGCATCGCTGCGCTCGTCGAGCAGCTTGCGCGCTACGGTTGACTTTGGATTGACCGAATATAACTCCAGGTGGTTCTGGTCACGGTTGAGCTTTATGGCCATCAGCCTCTCGCCCGTCACGTCGAATCCGACATACGGAAGGTAGTCGGTCTCGCCTACCCCGAGATCCATGGTCTTCGTTACACGTGATACGAGATCGTAGGTCCTCAGCTCGACGACCGAGTTGGGATAGCCGGCAAGCGGGTACTTATAGGCGTACGCCTCGGGATAGGGATCACCGAGGGGTTCGTCCTGACAGAAGGAGCGGTAGTTGTCAAAGGTATATGTGGGCACTTTCGACTCGTCGAAACGCATGAAGGCGACCAGGTTGTCGTCGCCGCTCCAGCTGATGGTGTTCTGAACGGCAAACTCTTCTTCATATCCCCAGTCGGGCGCTCCGTAAATGACTTCGTTGACGGCCCCGTCTTTTGTTATGGGGTTGTCGGTGCCTAACTCTATGTTGGAGATGTACAGGTTGTTGTCTCGCACATAAGCAACCAGACGTCCGTCATGGCTGAGCGTCGCGCAACGCTGCGGACCTCCGTCAGACACACGGTGGAGTGTCGAGCGGAAGGTGTCATAGACGTAGTACTCGGCGGTGAAACTGTGGCGGTAGATCTTCTTGGTGTCATTCCAGAGCAGAATCTTCTTGCCGTTATCGCTGATGGTATAGCCGTCGAAGTCGTCGATCTTGAGCTGACCCTTCACCGTCTTCAGGTCGAAGAGTACGCCGGTTTTCTTTCCGGTCTTGTAGCTGAAGGTTTCGATACGTTCACCGTCATCGCTGACGGCGGCATAGCTGACCCCGTCGGCGAGGGGACGCATGTCCTTGACAGTGGCGGGAGTTGCCGTCTTTATGTCGCAGAAGTCATTGACAGTCAGGCCTGCGGCCTGCGCGCTTCCTGCCCCTAAGAGGGCTACGGAAGCGGCAGTCAGGATATGTTTGAGTTTCAAAGGTTTAGGCTTTTTAGTTAGTGGGTAGTGTGGAGTCTCTGAGTTTTGGGAGAACTGAGAGTACTATGAGAACTGGGAGGTCTGGGAGAACTATGAGAACTGGGAGGCCTATTAGTAGGCTCTGGCGAAGATTACGCGCTGGGCGGAGGGCTTGCCGGTCACCATGCAGACGCCGGGCGTCTTGTCGCCCTCGAGGGGGATGCAACGGATGGTCGCTTTCGTCTCAGCCTTGATTTTCTCTTCGGTCTCGGGAGTGCCGTCCCAGTGGGCAAGCAGGAAGCCCCCCTTCTCTATTTCCTCCTTGAACTCTTCGTACGAGTTCACCTCGCGCGTGTTGGCCTCGCGCATCTTCTTCGCCTTCTCAAAGAGGTTCTTCTGGATATCCTCAAGCATCTCTTCTATCTTGGTCTCGATGCCGGCGAGGTTCTCGACAGATTTCTCCAATGTGTCGCGACGGAACACCTCAACGGTGCCGTTCTCAAGGTCACGCTGTCCGACGGCGAGACGGACGGGGACACCCTTGACTTCGTAGTCGGCGAATTTGAAGCCGGGACGCTTGTTGTCGGCGTCGTCGAACTTGACACTGATTCCGCGCTTGCGCAGTTCAGCGATGATGGGTTCGATACGGTCGGCAATCTGCTTGAGTCCCTCGGCGTTCTTATATATCGGAACGATGACGACCTGAATGGGGGCAAGGCGGGGAGGCAGTACGAGGCCGTTGTCATCAGAGTGGGTCATGATCAACGCACCCATCAGACGGGTGGAGACGCCCCACGAGTTGGCCCATACATATTCGGGCTTGTTGTCCTTGTTGATGTAGGTCACATCGAAGGCCTTGGCGAAGTTCTGACCGAGGTTATGCGAGGTTCCGCTCTGGAGAGCCTTGCCGTCCTGCATCATCGCCTCGATGGTATAGGTGTTCAGCGCTCCGGCGAAACGCTCGTTGGGGCTCTTGACACCCTTGATGACGGGCATCGCCATATAGTCTTCAGCGAAGGCGGCATAGATGTTTATCATCTCTACGGTGCGCGCCTCAGACTCTTCGGCCGTGGCGTGGGCGCAGTGGCCCTCCTGCCAGAGGAACTCGGCGGTGCGGAGGAACATGCGGGTGCGCATCTCCCAACGCATCACGTTGGCCCACTGGTTGATGAGCAGCGGGAGGTCACGGTGCGAGTGTATCCAGTTCTTGAATGTACCCCAGATGATAGTCTCTGAAGTCGGGCGGACAATAAGTTCCTCTTCGAGACGCGCCTCGGGGTCGACGATGACGCCGTTGCCCTCGGGATCGTTCTTAAGACGGTAGTGAGTGACGACGGCACACTCTTTTGCGAAACCCTCTACGTGCTCGGCCTCGCGTGTGAGGAAGGATTTGGGGATGAGGAGAGGGAAGTAGGCATTCTGAACGCCGGTGGCCTTGAACATGTCGTCAAGCTGGCGCTGCATCTTCTCCCATATGGCATAGCCGTAAGGCTTGATGACCATACAGCCGCGTACCGCGCTCTGCTCCGCCAGGTCGGCCTTCACGACCAGCTCGTTATACCACTGAGAATAGTTATCTGAACGTTTGGTGAAATTCTTAAGTTCTACTGCCATGGTAGGTAATCGTTGTCTTTGATTTTAACGGATTCTGTCTGCGGCCGATATCCGTCTCTGGTCTTTGCGGATAAGGGTCCATGCAAAAATACATGCGCAGAAGGCAAGAAGGGGTGCGAAAGCCATCTGATTCCATGTCACCTGCGCACCTTCGATAAGGTTGTAGCCGTAGTTTGCTCCGACGGCCACAGTCTCGCAGAGGAACAGACAGGAGATGAGGCACAGTGCCTTCTGAAGCTTCAGGTTGCGATAACAGAAGATCGCAATCAGCGGCAATAGCGCACACACTATCGCACTGATGAGGAATGACCAGGTGTAAAGATACCAACCGGCATAAGCCGGATTGTCATACTGTCCCTCGAACTTGAATCCGAGCGGATAGAAGTTAAGGGTGAAGTCCGCGGTGTTCACCTGGCCCACTGCTACGCAGCAGAACCACGCCATCACCACGCCTGCCACCAATAAAAGCACTGATTGCCAGCGTTGTATAACCATATTTTCGTTTCTTTATATTCTTCGTCACCACACTCAGATGCAACTTCACATCCCCATGTGGAGCCCGCCCGCAGACCGCCGATTCTCGCTCGGCCGAGGTTTTTGGGCGAAATTCTGTGCAAAAATAGTGAAAATTTCCGTCACATGCGATTTTTGGTTTAGAATTTGTTATATTAGCAGCCGAAAACATATTGAAAACTACATTCACCGTTAGACCCCGTTTCAAATAATGGCGGTCTTATTAAACAAATCTTTGACCGTGTCTACATCCAACAATATACCGAACACCTCCGGCTCGGAGTTCTTCAACGCCATAGCCGGATACGTAAAGGACCTTAAACTCAACTCGGCCATCAAAAGGCTCGAGGCTGAAGTAGCCCTTCAGGGACTCTCTTCAGAGAAGGCTGAGCTGGCGCGAATCCGCGAGACTTACTCCCTGATGAGCCGATTCCTGACCACCGGCGCCCCTGATCCGTCGCGCGCGGACATGACCTCGGCCCTCCGGCGCGACATACTCGCCATGGCCGACCGTCTCGATTTCGCACGGCTCGTGGCCGATTCGGGCGGCTCCTACTACTCTACGGCCCGTGTCCTGTCTCACCGCAAACAGCGTCTGGCCGAGCTTATCGCCGACTATGACAAGGCATGGCTGCTCTACTCGACGGCTACGGCAGACGGCAGCTTCGAGCCTGACCTCGCCGTGAGGTACGAGGAGACGCTCCAGGAGCTCTTCCGCGCCGTCATGGCCACTCCGCCGGGACAGCTTTCGGACGAGGATGTTTCCATGATTGTGGAGAGGGCCGCGGACGCCGCTTCGGATTTTGCCCTTTCCTCCCAGCTCGTCAGCGCCCTGCTCATCGGCCTGCTCGAACACTATGACCGCAACCGCTTCCTGGCCCTCATTTCGATTTATGAGCAGTCTGAAGAGGAGCGCGTTCAGGCCCAGGCTCTCGTGGGACTCACCCTCGCTATCCGCTATCACGCCGACCGACTCAAATATGACAAGGAGCTGGACCGGAGGCTCCTGCTGCTGACCGACGATTTCACGCTCTATCCGCGCCTCCGCGATATCTTCTATTCGCTGCTCCAGGCCCAGGACACAAAGCGTATCATCAGCTATTTCCAGTCCGATATCCTTCCGCAGATTCAGAAGATGAATCCCGATGAGCTGAAGAAGATGATGGAGAAATCCCTCTCCATGGACGAACTGGAGAATCCGGAGTGGGCGGAGAAGCTCGAGAAGTCGGAGTTGGGCAAGAAGCTGCGCAAGCTCAACGACATGCAGTTCAAGGGGGGTGACGCCTTCGTCATGGCTTTTGCAAACCTGAAGATGTTTCCCTTCTTCGGCTCGCCGGGAAACTGGCTCCTCCCCTTCAGTGCCAACCACTCCGTGGTTCAGAGCACGATGAGCGAGGAAATGAAGCCCTTGATGGAATTCCTTGAGAGCGCGGACATGATGTGCGACTCTGACAAGTATTCTTTCGTCCTGGCCATGCGGAGCCAGCCTTTCGCTCACCGCTCGGCAATGATCGGTTCGCTGACCGCCAATCTCGAGACGCTGCGTGAACAGCTCGCCACTATATCCGAGAGCGAGACGCGCTTCAAGCGTGAGGTGGTGCGCTATATCCGCAACCTCTACCGCCTCTTCACGCTGTCATCCAAGCTGTTCGCCACCAAGCGCGACACTCCGGCCGATCCGGTGGCGCTCCTTGAGTCGAATTTCGAAATTATGAACCTCCCCTATCTCGGTGAGCTTCTCGGGCAGCAGGATGTTCTCGAGATTGCGGCTGAATTCAACTTCAAGCGCAAGAATTTCGATATCGCCGCGCCGCTGCTCGAGGAACTTCTCAAGTTTGAGGATACTGACACGGGGAAGATTTGGGAGCAGTTGGGATATATCTACGAAACGAAGGATGACCCTAAGAAGGCTCTTGACTTCTACCGGAAGGCGGAGCTGATGAAGCCGGACAATGTCTGGCTACTGACCCATCTCGCACGCGCGCTGGAGGCGACGGGGAAATTTGCCGAGGCCGAAGAGACATATTCTCGCCTCGACTCTGAGGAGAACCCCAATCTCCTTGCCTCCCACGCGTTGTTGCTGCTCCGGCTCGGAAAGTACGACCAGGCCGCCCAAATCTTCAGCAAGCTCAATTATGAAGTTTCTGAAGGTCAGATCACCGCATTCGACAAGTCTCTGCAGCCCGCTCCAGCATCACCCATAACGGCTTCTGACCTTGTTGCTTTCTGGTCTATGCTCACCGAAATGGCCCGGGGAGATTATGATAAAGCCGAGACCCTGCTGCCGATGAATCTGCCGGAGGCATATTCGGCCTACTATATCCTGTTCTCGTTCCTTCAGGGCAACTATGCGCTCACGCTCGACGGCCTCAAGGAGCTGGAGGAGCGCGAAAAGCGTGTCGAGGCCGCTCGCCTCGTCTCCCGCTTCGACCCGACGCTGACCTCGACTTCGGCACGCGTGCGCCTGCATGACTTCTTCATCAAGCACATCGAGGCTGCCGGCGCCTCAGTCGATGACTTCCTCCTGCTGAGTGACGCCGCAAACGCCTGATTTTAGACCCCGTTTCAAAAAAAACAGGACTTCACTTTTGGTGAGGTCCTGTTTTTAGAAGCTATCCGCTCTCCTATCAGAGAAGTTTGATAGAGATATAGCGTTTCGGATTCTTCTTGATGTCGACGATGAGTGAGTCTACGTCAGCTGCCACACGGTTGAGCTTGTTGTAAAGCTCAGGATCGTTCATCAGCAGTCCGAGTGTCGAGTTGGGGTTCTTCAGCTGAGCCGAGAAGTCCTCTAAGTTGGCTGTCACGTTCTGTACGTTCTCCATCGTGGGGCGCAGCGGAAGCTCCTTAAGCTGATAGCTGAGTATGCCGAGGTTGCCGACAACGGTGTCGAGCGACTGACTTGTGCGCCCGAGGTTGTTCACAATGACCGGAACGGAACGGTTCATGGTAGTGTTGAGACCCTGAGAGGTCGCCAACAGGTTGGCAGTAATACCGTCGAGACGCGCGATGCTCTGGACGAGTGCCGGGTCTCCGGTCAGCTTGTTGAGGTTGGTCAGCAGCGAATCAACGAGCGGAAGGATGTTGTTGATGCTCGGAACCACGTCGCTCTGCAGGCTGGCCAGGAAGTCACGGGCCTCACGAGGGTGTACTTCTCCACCCACAGGGAGGAAGATCTTGCTCGTTCCGAGGTGCATCTCAATCTGCGTGCCTGACATCAGCGTCGGCGTCAGTTCGGCATACGAATCTTCAGGCACCTTCAGATTCTTGTTGAGCGCCAGCACGACTTCGATCTTTCCGGGGTGCTCATAGTCGAATTTGACCTCGCGAACCTGGCCCACCTTGTATCCGTCGATGGTGACCGGGGCCGACGTCTCTATGCCCTGAACGTTGTCATACCGCACAATATAGTAGTTCGAGGGTGTGAAGAGATTGATTCCCTTCAGAAAATCTATGCCAAAGATAAGGATCACGAGGGCTACTATGACCCATAATCCGATTTTGAACTCTTTGGTGAATAACTTCTTCATATCAGTGAGTTTACTTATTATTCTTCAGTTGGTTGCCGGTTGACCGACGGCTTCAAAAAGGCAGTATATGATACGCCATGGACGTTTAAGACAGGCTTTTGATGATAAAGGCATCCGGAATCTTTTTTCTGACCTCCTTCAGGACCTTCTGCATTTCCTCTTCCGAAGCCCCTTCTCCGTATGTGTATTTATAGAGATTGTTCTCCATATAGTAGGATATCGGCTTCAGTCCGCAGAAACGTGCGTCAGACTGGCTGAGCAGCTTGTCTGAGACTGCGATCTGAATCTTGTATACCGTCTTCAGTCGTGCCACCTTTCCGCGATGCTTTTTGTTTTTGGCCTCTTCCTTGGCGAGTTTCTTGGCCTCTTCTTCAGCCTTTTTCTTGGCTTTGGCCATTTCTTTTTCTTTGGCTTTGCGCTCGGCTTTTGTCAGGGGCTTATCTGCTGTAGCCTTCGTCTCAGCATACGTTTCGGCGGGAAGGGGTCGTGAAGCGGGACGCACCGGAATCTCGGCGGTCGATACATCTCGTGCGTCGGAGGCCTCCTTTCCGGCGTCGCCGCGTCTCCTACGCGATGCCGGGCGCGCCTTAGTGGTCTCTTTTGCCGTCTGTTTTTCTACTTTGCGGTCAGACTTTACGGGGGTCTCGGCTATGGCGACGGCCTCGGGGTTGCCCACAGCGGCATACAGTACTTCTTCAGACGCTCTGTCATCCGTACTCGGTTCAACCGATCCTAATGAGGACCGGTAGCCCTTGACATAATCCTTAACGGCATCGAACAGGGCCTCGGCCATCTGCTGCTGGCCCTTTTCGGAGGCGAGATATTTGGCTGAATTAGGGTTGCAGATGAAGTCGAGCTCAACGAGGACTGCTGGCATGGATGTGGCCCACAGTACCCAGAAACCGGCCTGGTGTACGCCTCGGTCGGTGCGTCCGCTTTTGCTGACGAGGTTCTTCTGGGCCGAGTTGGCAAAGCGGATGCTGTTGCTCAGATTCTTCTTCTGGGCCATCTCGAAGATGATGTATGACTCGTCACTGTTGGGATCGAATCCGCTGTACTTCTGCTTATAGTCTTTCTCAAGCTCAATCACCGCATTCTCTCGGCGGGCTATCTCGAGATTGTTGTCGTCTTTGTGAAGTCCCAGGGCATAGACCGAGGCACCGGAGACTACCGTGCGGTTCTTGTTGCTCTTGTCGACAGAGTTTGTATGGATCGAGATGAAGAGGTTGCCTTTTTCTTTATTGGCTTTATCAGCGCGTCCCTGAAGGGTTACGAAGGTGTCGTTGTCGCGTGTATATACCACCTTGACATCCTTGAGATGTTTCTTGACGAGCTCTCCCAACTTCAGCGCCACCCCGAGGTTTATATCCTTCTCTTTGACCCCGTTGTCGACGGCCCCGACATCCTTTCCTCCGTGTCCGGCGTCGAGGACGAGCACAAATTTATCTTCAGCGTGAGCGTTCACGCAGAAGATGAGCATAATAATGACCATAGACAGATAAGCGAGAAACCTCCTTACATGACCGGTCAGCCTCTGTATATTGTAGTTCATTGAAAGCAATTTTGTGGATAGATTGCAAAATTAGCAATAATTTCGTCATCTTGAACAACGAGAGGATAAAAATCCGTCAACCTGACCAATTTACTTTCCTTTCAGACCTCTCCGAAAATACTCCTTCCTCTCACTGTGCTCTACCCACAGTATCTCTTGCCAAGTAGTTCTTAAAAATTAATGATCATATAAAAACTACTTACTATCGATTAATTTTTAAGAACTACTTATTG
>CAZUAK010000045.1:3544-14061 GCA_964618395.1 uncultured Sangeribacter sp. | reverse complement strand
CAACTTCGATTTTCCAGATAGCCTCCATGCCGAGCTCGGGATATTCGAGGAGCTCGACGTTCTTGATGGAGTTCTTGGCGAGGATGGCAGCGGGTCCGCCGATGGAGCCGAGGTAGAAGCCGCCATGTTTCTCACAGGCGTCGGTTACCTGCTGCGAGCGGTTGCCCTTGGCAATCATGATCATTGAGCCGCCGGCATCCTGGAACTGGTTTACGTATGAGTCCATACGGCCAGCGGTCGTGGGACCGAACGAGCCTGAGGGCATGCCTTCGGGCTTCTTGGCGGGACCGGCATAGTAGATGGGGTGCTTCTTGAGGTATTCGGGCATCGGCTCGCCGGCGTCGAGACGCTCTTTGATCTTGGCGTGTGCGATGTCGCGGCCCACGATGATGGTACCCTTCAGCGAGAGGCGCGTGCCGACGGGATATTTCGAGAGGTCTTTGAGCACCTCTTCCATCGGACGGTTGAGGTCGATGTTGATGACGTCGCCTTCGCCGGCCTGACGGAGTTCAACCGGGATGAGTTCACCGGGGTTCTCGTCGAGTTTCTCGACCCAGAGGCCCTCCTTGTTGATCTTGGCCTTGCAGTTGCGGTCTGCAGAGCAGCTGACACCCATGCCGACGGGGCAGGAAGCGCCGTGGCGCGGAAGACGGATGACACGCACGTCGTGGGCGAAATACTTGCCGCCGAACTGCGCGCCGAGGCCGATGTTGTGGGCGGCTTCGAGAAGTTCCTTCTCGAGTTCTACGTCACGGAAGGCGCGGCCGTATTCGTTGCCGGTCGTGGGGAGCTCGTCATAGTATTTCACGCTGGCCTTCTTCACGGCTGCGAGGTTGGCCTCGGCCGAGGTGCCGCCGATGACAAAAGCGATGTGATAGGGAGGACAGGCTGCGGTTCCGAGGGTCTTCATCTTCTCGATGAGGAACGGAACGAGGGTCTTCTTGTTCAGGATAGCCTTGGTCTCCTGATAGAGGTATGTCTTGTTGGCGGAGCCGCCACCCTTGGCTACGAAGAGGAACTTGTATTCGTTGCCCTCTGTGGCGTGGATTTCTATCTGCGCGGGGAGGTTGCAGCCGGTGTTGACCTCGTCATACATTGTCAGAGGGGCGTTCTGAGAGTAGCGGAGGTTGTTCTCGGTATAGGTCTTGTAGATGCCCAGGGAGATCTTCTCCTCGTCGTTGCATCCGGTCCAGACATGCTGGCCCTTGTAGCCGGCCACGATGGAAGTGCCCGTGTCCTGACAGAAGGGAAGCACACCTTTCGAGGCCACCTCGGCGTTGCGGAGCATCGTGAGGGCCACGAACTTGTCGTTCTCGGAGGCTTCGGGGTCATGAAGGATCTTGGCGACCATCTCGTTGTGCTCGCGGCGGAGCATGAACGAGCAGTCGTGTGAGGCCTGGTTGGCCAGTATGGTCAGCGCTTCGGGATCGACAACGAGCATCTCGTGGCCGTTCCAGTTCTCGACCTTCACGTAGTCTTTCGATATGAGACGGTACTCGGTCTTGTCTTCGCCGAGTTCAAACATCTCCTGGTAATGAAAAGGTTTTGTTGCCATTAGTTAAGGTTTGGAGAAGAAGCCGCCCGAGACCCCGTCTCAAACAACTTCTTAGTATTATGGTTTTTCTGACTGCTAAATTACGATTTTTTTTCTACTTGACAAAACGTTTGGGGGGATTGGCACAGTGGCGGTCGAGTTCCTGGGCCCTTATGGTGCGTTCAAAGAGGTCCGTACCCTCGGCCTCCATCTCGGCGGTGCGCTGGAGAACACGCTGTGTCAAAGGGGATTGCCCCCTGTATCCGGCATTGGCTGCGATGAGCTCGAGCAGGTGTCTGAAGCGCCGTTTTGTCCCGGCGCTGTACTGCAGGCGCCTCAGTGACTTGTCGGTCATCAGCTCGCCATATTCGCCCCAGAGGATGACGGCGTTGAGGTTCTGCATATAGAAGGCCATGTCGGCCAGTTCTGACGGTTCGAACCGGAGCGACTTCAGGCTGCGCCGCGTCATGTTGGCGCCGACGGTCTCGTAGTGGGGATAGGAGACGGCTCCGCGTTTGTTCTTCACCCGTGTGCGCAGGCGCCCGGAGTCGGCGAAGAGCGCCGCCAGGCGCAGCGCCGTGTCGTTGTCCTCGATTCTGTCAAGACGCTCCATTGTCCGGTTCCACAGTCCCTCGAGTTCCTGCCGGGGAACGTTCGTGTTCTTCCCCATCGTCCCGGACATCTCGCCCAAAAGCGGAACCATATATTTCAGGGCCCCGACCTCACGGAGCTTCGTCATCGCCTCGACGGGATGCTCGCCGGTGAGCATCTTGGTGAGCTCGGAGCGGTTCCTCTCGCGCGAGACTATCGACAGGCGGTTGATGTTGCGCCGCAGGGCCGCCTCGGTCTCGGGGTCTATCTTCCACCCGAACCGGGTCGCGAACCGGATGCAGCGCAGAATCCGGACCGGATCGTCGTCAAACGTGACGTCGGGGTCGAGCGGCGTGCGTATAACCCCCTCCTTTATATCGTGCACCCCGCGCCCGGTGAGGTCAAGCATCCGGTCGTTCGATATGTCCTTATACAGTGTGTTGACCGTAAAGTCGCGGCGGAAACAGTCTTCCTCTATGGTGCCGGCCACCACTTCGGGACACCGGCTTGTCTTCTTGGTGTACTTCTCCGAGCGCGTCTGGACTATCTCTATCTCCTCGTCGGGCCATTTCCGAAGGCGGAGCTTGGCTGTGCCGAACTTCATGAAAAACGTCGGTTCGCCGACAGTCAGCTTTTTGCGCTGAAGCCAACGCGCGAAGTCGACACCCCCCTTCGGGATGTCGACGGCAAGGTCGAGATCCTGTATCTCAAGACCCAATACTTCGTCGCGGCAGCAGCCGCCGACCGCAAACACATGGTTTTCCCATTTAGTCCCTTTTATCAGATCGGCGATCTGACGGCATATTTCGTGATAGAGTGCAGTTGTCATGTTTTTTCATGGATAGCCCCTCCCCGGCTGAAAATCCGCCCTCTCCCTTTTAGAAAACGCAACCGCTTGTGGAAAGTTATCACAATACGTCAAGTTAGGGGTGAATAATCGAACCAATCTCAGCCTCCCTGCGTTCAATTAATAAAATTTAACTAAAAATTATGAATCCTAAAGTTAAGGGCAATGTCTCGATGTTCGTCTCCAAGGTCTTTTCAGGCCTGAACGAGAATGCCCTCAGATACCTGCTGCCGACCTGGATGAACGCCCTCTCGGGCGTCGTCTTGCGTCTCGGCTTCGGAACACTCTTTTTCTGGATATGGGGTCTGTTCAACCGCAAGAAGGCCCCGAAGATAACGTGGAAGGACCGCACCAGCCTTTTCCTTATCGGTGTCTTCTTCGTCTTCGGATACATGTGGGCCCTGCTCGAAGGTCTGACCTACACGACCCCGATATCGTCGTCCATCTTCATCAGCCTCCAGCCGGTCTGGGTGTTCATCATCTGCCTTTTCCTGCGCACTGAGAAGGCCACCTTCACGAAGGTGATAGGCATCCTTCTCGGGTTCGGCGGCGCCCTGCTCTGCGTGCTGACCCAGGCGCATGCCTCTGATGTCGCCTCCGACCCCGTCAAGGGCAACATGTTCTGCCTGCTCTCCTCGGTCCTCTTCGCCGGCTATCTGGTCATTGAGAAGGTCTATCTGCGCCGGCTCGACAACGCACAGGTCTCAAAATGGACCTTCTTCGGCGGCGCGGTGGCCACGGTGGTGCTCGTATGCTTCACCGGCTGGGATGCCCGGGTGCTGACACAGAACATATTCTCCACACCGATGCTGGTACTGCTCTTCGTCCTCATCTTCCCGACCTCGGTCAGCTACCTGCTTCAGGACATAGGCCTCAAGAACCTCCCCGCGACAGTCGTGGCCCTTTATGGCGACCTTATCCTCATCGTGGCTGCCATCACCAGTTATATCCTCGGACAGGACCATTTCTCGTGGTATCAGCTCCTGGCCATCCTGCTCATGCTCGGAAGCGTATATCTCGTCGAACGGGCTGAACAGAAGACCCATCCCGCCACCCCTGCCGCTCCCAAGGCTTCGTGACCCAGGAGTCGTGGCCCCGCGAGAGGATGTCCTGACACGGTGTCTTCCCTTTCGCGAGATGCTCGCAGATCGATGCTCGGTCCGGTTGATAGGTGTTATGTCGAAAAAAATTAGTAACTTAGCGCGCTGAAATTTGAAGTCCATGTTTGTCCGGTGAGTCCCGACGGGCTCTGACTGCGCGCCGAGCGGCTAACGCTCACCCCACTAAGACTCTATTAATGAAAAACTTAGTTATTGTCGAATCTCCCTCTAAGGCAAAGACCATAGAGAAAATCCTCGGGAAGGACTACACCGTCCTCTCCTCGAAGGGTCATATCCGTGACCTCAAGAAGAAGGGAATTTCGATTGACCTCAACGATAATTTTAAACCTGAATATGAGATTCCTGAAGAGAAGCAGGATCTCGTCAGACAACTCAAGGCCGAGGCCAAGAAGGCGGAGGTCGTATGGCTCGCCTCGGATGAAGACCGCGAGGGTGAAGCCATCGCCTGGCACCTCGCGGAAGTACTCGGTCTCGACCCGGCCCACGCCCGGCGTATAGTCTTTCACGAAATCACCAAGCCGGCCATCCTCCACGCCATCGAGAACCCGCGCACAATCGACCTGGACCGCGTCAACGCCCAGCAGGCACGCCGCGTCCTTGACCGCATCGTCGGCTTCGAGCTCTCTCCGGTGTTGTGGAAGAAAATCAAGCCCAACCTCTCGGCGGGCCGCGTGCAGTCGGTCGCCCTTCGCCTCATCTGCGAACGCGAAAAGGAAATCAAGGACTTCAAGACGGAGACTTATTTCAGGATTTCAGGCCTCTTCTCTTCGGCCGAGGGCTCGCTGAAGGCTGACCTGACGCGACGCATGGCCGACGAGGACTCGGCGGCTGCCTTCCTGCAGACCTGCGCAGACTCCGAGTTCCGCGTGAGCGATATCACGGTGCGCCCGCTGAAACGCTCGCCGCTCCCGCCGTTCACCACCTCGACACTCCAGCAGGAGGCCGCCCGGCGCCTCGGCTTCCCCGTGTCGCAGACCATGCGCGTTGCCCAGTCCCTCTATGAGTCCGGTCTCATCACATATATGCGTACCGACTCGATGAACCTCTCGGACATCGCCCTCGGTGACATAGCCCGCACAATCGAGGAACGATACGGCCAGCAGTCTCTTCAGATAAGAAAATACCACACCAAGGCCAAGGGTGCCCAGGAGGCCCACGAGGCCATCCGCCCCACATACGTCGCCAACCGCACCATCGACGGCACTCCCCAGGAACAGAAGCTGTACGACCTTATCTGGCGGCGCACCGTGGCCTGCCAGATGGTCGACGCCCAGCTCGAAAAGACCCAGGTGGAAATAGAGGTTAAACCCAAGACCGCTTCTCCGGGCGCGGAACTGGAGGCGGAGCTCAACGGCGTCTTCAAGGCCGAGGGCGAGGTCGTGAAGGTCCCGGGCTTCATGGAGGTCTATGGCGCGGAGTCCGGCTCGGAGTCGGGCACCGTCATCCCTCCGGTGAAGGTGGGACAGAATCTCGACGCAGACGAAATCACCGCGACGCAGCGGTTCACCCTCGCCCCGCCGCGATATAACGAGGCGGCCCTGGTCAAGAAGATGGAGGAGCTCGGAATCGGCCGCCCCTCTACCTACGCCCCCACCATCTCGACTATCCAGCAGCGCGACTATGTTCACCGAGGCGAACGCGACGGCGAACCGCGTGACTATGACGTGCTCACCCTCAAGGGGGGACGAGTCGAAAAGTCCGTGCTGACAGAAAACACCGGCTCGGACAAGGGCAAACTCGTCCCGACCGACATCGGCATGGTCGTCAACGAGTTCCTCACGGACTACTTCCCCGATATCCTTGACTACAACTTCACCGCACGCGTCGAAGAGAAGTTCGACGAGATAGCGGAGGGCAAGCTCCCGTGGGAGAAGGAGATGGCCGACTTCTATGACGGCTTCCACCCCAACATAGAGAAGATTTCATCGCTCCACATGGAACACAAGGTGGGCGAGCGTGTCCTCGGGACCGACCCGGCCTCGGGAAAGCCGGTGACCGTCAAGATAGGCCGTTTCGGACCGCTGGTCCAGATCGGCGAGGCCACCGACGAGGAGAAACCGCGTTTCGCATCCCTGCGCCCGGACCAGAGCATCGCCACCATCACCCTCGAAGAGGCCCTGAAGCTGTTTGACCTTCCGCGCGTCGTCGGCGAGTTCGAGGGCAAGGAGATGAAGGCCGCCATAGGACGTTTCGGTCCCTATATCTCACACGCCGGCATGTTCGTCTCCATACCCAAGGATATGGCCCCGCAGACCATCACCGCCGAGGAGGCCATCGAGCTCATCCTCGCCAAGCGTGAGGCCGAGGCCAACAAGATCATCAAGGAGTTTGACGAAATCCCCGGCCTCCAGGTCCTCAACGGCCGTTACGGCCCCTATATGGCCTACAAACCCGAAGGGGCAAAGAAGGCCGTGAACTATAAAATCCCCAAGACCCAAGATCCACGCGAGCTCACCGCCCAGCAGGCCCAGGAGCTCATGAAGGCCCAGGACAGCGCCCCGAAAAAGAAAGCCGCCCCGCGTAAGAAATCTTAAGTAAACCCAACCGATGATCACACAGGAACAACTCAAAGATACCGTAGAACGTACCGAAGCCCTCAAACGCTATCTCGACATAGACTCCAAGAGAATCGAGGTCGAGGAGGAGGAGCTCCGCACACATGTCGCCGACTTCTGGGAACACCGCGAGGCGGCCGAGGCCCAGATGAGAAAGATCAAAGGAATCCGTTTCTGGATCGAGGCCTACGAGGCTCTCGAAAAACAGGTTGACGAACTCCGGCTCGCTTTCGACTTTGTCAAGGAGGAGCTCGTCACCGAAGAGGAGGTCGACGCACAGTATGAGCGCGTGCTGACCGCCATCGAGGAGCTGGAGCTGAAGAACATGCTCCGCCGCGAGGAAGACAAGATGAGCGTCGTGCTCAAAATCAACTCCGGAGCGGGCGGCACCGAGGCCCAGGACTGGGCACAGATGCTCATGCGCCTCTATCTGCGCTGGGCCGAGAAACACGGCTACAAGACCTCTATCGCCCAGCTGCTCGAGGGCGACGACGCCGGCATCAAGTCGGTGACCATCAACATCGAGGGCGATTACGCCTACGGATACCTCAAGTCGGAGAACGGCGTTCACCGCCTTGTCCGAGTCTCTCCCTATAACGCTCAGGGAAAGCGCATGACCTCTTTCTCTTCGGTCTTCGTCACCCCGCTCATCGACGACACCATCGAGGTCAACATCGAACAGGCCCGAATCTCGTGGGACACCTTCCGCTCGGGCGGCGCCGGCGGTCAGAACGTGAACAAGGTGGAGTCCGGCGTACGACTGCGCTATCAGTATAAGGACCCGTACACCGGCGAGGAGGAGGAAATCCTCATCGAAAACACCGAGACGCGAGACCAGCCCAAGAATAAGGAGAACGCCATGCGCCACCTCCGCTCCATCCTCTATGACAAGGAGCTTCAGCACCGCATGGAGGAGCAGGCTAAGGTCGAGGCCGGCAAGAAGAAGATAGAATGGGGCTCGCAGATCCGCAGCTACGTTTTTGACGACCGCCGCGTGAAGGACCACCGCACCAACTATCAGACCTCGGACGTCAACGGAGTCATGGACGGCGACATCGACAATTTCATCAAGGCCTACCTGATGGAGTTCGCCGCCACCACCGAATAAACCCTGATCACGCGGTCGCGGCAGGCCGCGACCCTACAACCGGCCTGCCCCCTCCCAGTTCTCACAGTTCTCCCAGAACTCCCAGTTCTCCCAGAACTCCCAGTTCTCCCAGAACTCCCAGAACTCAAAAAAACTCAAAAAACTCCCAAAAAAACAGGCGACACCCAAAAGGTGTCGCCCTTGTTTTTTCATCGCGCCGGAATCTCTCCGCGCCGGTAGGCCCTCAGAAGTTCCTTGAGCTCCTCGACCTGCTCTTCGAGGTCGCGGCCTATGTCTGTGTCGCGAACCGTCACGCGCGTCTGGTTGAGCTCCACTATCGACGTGGTCGACATGATGTCGGATCCGCGCTTGACAGCGTCTTCGGCCGAGGTGAAGGGGTCGTGCTGGACAAGCTCGAACCCGCGGCTGTGGTAGACCAGCGTATAGCCGGCGATGCCGGTGGTGTCGTGATACGCTTTCGAGAATCCGCCGTCGATGACCATCAGCTTGCCGTTGGCCTTTATCGGACTCTCGCCGCTGCCGGCCTTCACGGGGACGTGGCCGTTGATGATGTGGCGGTGTTCGCCGCTGACTCCGAAGTCATCGAGGATACGGTCACACACTTCCTCGTCGTTGCGCAGCTTGTAATACCACCCCTTGGGCTCGGCCTGAGGCTCCTTGTCGGCTATGAGATACCTCTCGAAGGTCGCCATGCGGGCCTTGTCGAACAGGGGCGACTCGGGTCCGCACCACCAGTAATAGTACCAGTCGCGCGAGAGGTCGCGGAGCTTGGGCGCGGCGTCTGAGTTGAAGGCTATGCGCATGACGCGGTCAACCCCGTCGAGAAGCGCCCTGCCTTTGAACGTGCCGCCGGGGATGCTGACCTCCCTCAGGCTTCCGTCCTCGTTCAGGGGCACCGAGGCGTGGAACATAAGGTTGGAGTTCATCACCTGATACATCGCCCCGTGGTTGAGGAAGATGTCTATGTGCTTGCGCAGGTTGTCCGAGACCATGAAGCTGTGGACCAGCTTGCGCGTCAGCTCGGCCTCTTCTTCTGTCAGGCGGTAGGGATC
The DNA here is from genome assembly GCA_964618395.1 of uncultured Sangeribacter sp. Taxonomy (GTDB): domain Bacteria; phylum Bacteroidota; class Bacteroidia; order Bacteroidales; family Muribaculaceae; genus Lepagella. The sequence continues at coordinate 5,253 of CAZUAK010000045.1, read as the reverse complement.
CTTGGGGTCTATGGTCGGGAAGTTGGAGTCCTTGAGCTGATAGGTCTTTCCGTTGATGGTGACCGTTCCGGCCTCCTGGTCTATGTTTTCGAGTATCTTGCGTTCTTCCATCCCCCACTGCGGATAACGGTCAATGAGCTGGGCCTCGAGTTTCCACTGGATGACCGATATGGCCTTGTGCATGCGGGCCGTCAGGAGCCTGTTCTTCTCGGCCAGGGCTGTCTCAGCGGCAGGGATTTTAGGAAGGAAGACCGTGCAAGGGTCGTCGCCATAGACATCCATGGCGAACGAGGCGAGGGGGACGAGGTTGATGCCGTAGCCGTCTTCGAGGGTCGCCATGTTGTCGTATCTCAGCGAGATGCGCAGAACGTTGGCGATGCATACATCGTTGCCGGCGGCGGCTCCCATCCACAGCGCGTCATGATTGCCCCACTGTATGTCATAGTCGCGATACTGCGCGAGGGTCTCCATGATAAGGTGTGCGCCCTGACCGCGGTCATAGACGTCGCCGAGGATGTGCAGGCGGTCGATGGTCAGCCTCTGGATAACGTTACAGATGGCCTTGATGAACTCGTCGGCCTGGCCGGTGGAGATGATGGTCTCGACGATGCCGGTATAGTACGCCTGCTTGTTCTCGGTCGGAGTCTCGTGGAGAAGCTCCTCGATGATATAGGCGAAGTCTTTAGGCAGGGCCTTGCGGACCTTGGAGCGTGTGTATTTGGAGCTGACGCTCTGAAGGACGGCCACGAGGTTGTGGAGCGTCACGCGGTAGAAATCGCGCATGTTGCGCTCTTTCTGCTTGATGTGCCGCAGTTTGCGCCCGGGATCGTAGATGAGGGTGCAGAGCTGGCGGATTTCTTCCTCGCGCGAGGAGTTTCCGAACAGCTCGGTCACCTTGCGCTTGATGTTTCCCGATGCGTTCTTGAGGATGTGGGCGAATGCCTCGTGCTCGCCGTGGATGTCGGCGACATAGTGTTCCGTTCCCTTCGGGAGGTTCAGGATGGCCTCGAGGTTGATGATCTCGGTGGCCGCGCTCTGAACGTCCGGAAAGGTCTTCGACAGAAGTTCTAAGACACGGGGAGAGGACATATTTATCAGATTTTAAGGTTAGGGTTTTCTTGTTTGACGGTCAGAGGAGATGTCTGAGGACGTATCGCCACTTCCGGCCTTCGCTGTCGGTGCGCGTCCATATCATCTGCTTCTTGGTCTTCTTCACGATGTCGAGCGTGACCGTCAGGTCATCGTTGTCACCGCGCCCGAATCCGGTCGTCGGGGGGAAGAGCGGTGCGCCTGCGGGGTCTTTGACACTGGCCGTCTCTTCGGCTCCGCGAAGCGTCAGCTCGGAGCCTTTCTCGCTCCACAGCCCCATGATGGTGGCACCGCTGTCAACGTCGGTGAGGTCGAACAGCGAGGACTGGAACGATATCATCGTGTGGCCGTCATAGTCTGCGTCCGCGACGCCGTCCACCTCTACTTTCTCGATGACCCACGAGCCGAAGTAGACGCCGATGTCGCCGTCGTTGTGAAAGCACCCGCCGAGAAGCAGGGTGAGGATGACCGCGACGGCTCCTATGAGGCCGGACCGGTATATGTTTCTGTTTGTCATGTCAGGTTGCTTTTTTTGAAAATAGCTTGGTGCGCCTTACTTTTTAAGGAATTAGTGGTGCGCCTTACTTTTTAGAGAATAGTGTGGTGCGGTATGTGGCGGT
>CAZUAK010000045.1:0-3444 GCA_964618395.1 uncultured Sangeribacter sp. | reverse complement strand
GAATTAGTGGTGCGCCTTACTTTTTAGAGAATAGTGTGGTGCGGTATGTGGCGGTGACGGCTCCGGCACAGGCGTTCTGCGGGAGCGAGCCGTGGTCGACGGCGAACTGGGCCGTCAGCGTGAGGCCGGGGACCTTGGCCACTTTCCAGTCTGCCTGGGCCAGGAAACTCGTGCAGTGTTTGGGGTGTATGAGCTGGAGGGTGTTGGTCTTTCCGTAGGCGGTGCGGTAGTTGAACTTCACCAGCCAGTCAACTTGAGCCCCTATCGAGCCATTGAGGCCGAAGTGGAAGGCGCGGGTGCGGAAGCCCGAGATCTCGAGCGTGCAGTCTTTATAGAAGAGGGGGCCCATGACCAGGGAGTTGCCTATCGTCATGCCGTAGTTGGCATACGAGCCGTAGTAGGCGCTGTTGTAGTATTGGTCATTGCCTCCGGCGGCGACGTTGATGATGCTGTTGGGGTGCTCCTGAAGGGCGTAGTGGAGCGGTCCGGACATGTTGGTGAAGTCGAAATACTCGAACAGGGCGCCGTTCAGTATGTGGCGGCCGGGGCGCTGGTAGTGCAGACCCCAGAGGCCGTCGAGGCCGTTGCGCTTGGCCATGGCCGAGCCGTCTTCCCAGAACCACTGGAAGTACGCGCTCAGAGTCGTGTTGTCACGGAAGCGGTAGGTCGCCTTTAGGTCCCATGAGCCTTTCTGGTCGCCCATGTAGTGGCCCTCTTTGTCCTTGCGGTTTTCATGCGGGATGAGCATTGAGAACCAGGCGTTGAGGTTCTTCTTGTTCAGATCGCGGCGGCTCACCTTGCCGTCATAATAATATACGGTCGTGCCTCCCCACAGTCCGGGGTTCTGCATGCCGATGGTCACCGAGAAGGGTTTCGTGGGGTTGGTCCTGAAGTATATGTTCTTATAGGCCCAGAGGCGATGGTCTGTATAGTGGCCGGTCCACTGGTCGAAGTGCGTGTGGTTCCACTTGTCGTCGAAGAAGCGGCCGAAGCTGATGCATCCGCGAATCTGCACCCACCCTTTGGTCAGGGGGATGTTCTGATAGTCTATGAATCCGGCGCGCACGGCGGCTATGGGGCGTGCGTTGTTGCTGACGCAGATGTCTCCCGACGACAGAAGCCTGTCGACTATCATCGACTCTTCTTCTTTCATACCGACCTGGAGGTAGAGGGAGCGCCATTTAACCTGGCCGTAGAGCTGCTGGAGCCAGACGGCCGGGGGCCGCTGGTCGGTCGTCCCCCACTCCCCTTTCGCGGCGTCATAGCGGGCGTAGGTGACTGCATTGCTCAGTCCGCCCAGTGCCTCGACGCCCCACGAGTAGGAGAAGCGGCGCGTGGTGTCCATCTTGCGCGTGGCGCTCAGGTCGAGCAGAAGGTTCTTGGACTGCGTGATGCGTCCCCCCTTGTTGGCGTTCATGTAGAACGGAGCGAAGTCGTTCGAGCCCACACCGCCATAGAGCGACCCCTCGAAGTCGACAGGATAGTCAGCGTGTGCCGTCAGGACGCCGAAAAGAACCGTCAGCAGCCACAGGCCTCGGGTCCTAATGGAATTTTTAGAGCCCATTTCAAAAAAAATGGTTGATTTAGCCATTGATGTAAGGTTATTTTGCGCAAAATTAAGGAATCTTAACCATTTATCCTAATCCACAGCACCCATTTTTTGAATCGGCGTCTTAGCCTCCCCTCCTTTTGTGTGACGCGTTACGGATTTTTTTCTTAACTTTGCAGTTTGAAACTGTACACCCTCAATCGTCGGGGGTGATTGAAGACTAACCCATCAATATCCAAAATGGATAAAAACACGATTTACGGCCTTATACTGATGGCCGCTATCTTTTTCGCTTTCGTCTGGCTCTCGCCCAAGCCGGAGGCCAACCCGGATGCGGAAGAACGTACGGAACAGATCGTTGACCAAGCCGCGACCGGTGTCGATTCGCTGAGCGCGACCGAGCGCGAGTGGCTCGTCAAGAACATCGCCGACAATGGAAAATCCCGCCTCCTCGAGGATGGCCGCCACGCTGTGGTCCTCACCCAGCCGGGCCTCGACCTGACCCTCGTGGGCGACTCGCTCTACGGAACCGTGACCGTCGACGGCAAGACCCTCAACTGGTCTGACGTCTCGGCGGTTCCCGACGGCCGCCTAGACCCGGCCACCCACCGCGCGGCCCTCGCCCTTGTGCGCGACGCCTCTGAATCAATGGGCAAGTACGGACGCTTCGCCCAGTTCCTCAAGGGCTCTCCCAAGACCCTGCGCCTCGAAAACGACGTGATAGCCCTCGACCTCAACACCCTGGGCGGCACCATCTCGAAGGCTGAGCTGAAGAAGTATGACACCGAATATTCTGCCGACGAGACCAAGAAGGTCAAGAATAAGGTCGTCATCTTCGAGAACAATTCAAACCAGATGGAGTTCACGCTCCCCGTGCCGCAGAACGTGACCACGGGCAGTCTCTATTTCACTCCGCGCCAGGTCAATGACTCGACTGTCCGTATGACCCTCGACTTCGCCGACGATGCCTACTGGGGCATAGAGTACACGCTGCCCAAGGGTGACTCTTATGTCATCACCATGAAGGTCATCCAGAAGAACATGCAGCCTATCGTACAGTCCAATGTCCGCACCCTCGGGCTGGAGTGGTCACAGAAGATTCGCCGCCAGGAGAAGGGACGTATGTTCGAGGAACGGAATTCCGGCATATACTACAAGTTCGCCGGAGGCTCGGTGGAGCACCTCTCTGAGTCGAAGAACGACACCGAGGACCGTCAGGCAAAGGTGAAGTGGATCGCCTTCAAGAACCAGTTCTTCTCGTCGGTCGTCATCTCGCGCAAGAACTTCAACCAGGCCGACCTCAAGTCGGACGTCATCAAGAAGTCTGACTTCCTCAAGAACGTGACGGCCCACGCCGAGGTCAACGACTATGACTGGACCTCGGAGAACCCGGCGACCTTCGACTACTATATCGGCCCGAACCTCTATCCCCTCCTCTCGAGCCTCGACAAGAAGATAGAAACCGACGAGGACCTGTCGATGACCCGTCTCATCCCGCTGGGCTGGACACTGTTCAGATGGATAAACACCATCATCATCATCCCCGTCTTCAGCTTCCTGGGCTCGTTCATCTCGAACTACGGCATCATCATCCTGCTGCTGACCATCTTCATCAAGCTTATCCTCTTCCCGCTGACATACAAGAGCTACCGCTCACAGGCCGTGATGCGCACCCTCTCGCCTGAGATACAGGCCATCAACGAGAAGTATCCGGGCAATGAGAACGCAATGACCCGCCAGCAGAAGACCATGGCCCTCTACTCCAAGGCAGGCGCCAACCCGATGTCGGGCTGTCTGCCGATGCTGCTCCAGATGCCCATCCTCTTCGCGATGTTCACCTTCTTCCCCTCGGCCATCGAGCTGCGCGGACAGTCGTTCCTCTGGGCTCACGACCT
>CAZUAK010000044.1:0-14088 GCA_964618395.1 uncultured Sangeribacter sp. | reverse complement strand
AGTTGTGGGCATAACCCAACAGCAACGCCGCGTTGCGGTAGCGGAAACGATACTGTAATGTCTCCGTATCCTTCAGGTAGGGGAGGAGGTCATCTGGCAGTTGCTCGAAGTCAAAGAATGTGTTGATGCTCGTATACGACAGGCCAGCGATAAACGAGCCGGCATTTTTTTTCAGTTGCTATATCTTCATTTTTTGTCCTAAATATTTTGTGTAGTAATTTTTATATGCTAACTTTGCAAAACCTATTGATGCGAGTTAAAAATTTACTCACCCTTAATAGGTAGACATAAGAATGCGTTTATCGACGCTCTTTCCTGACGCATAGAAATCTGGAAAATTTCATAAAAGGAGTCAAGGATAGAACAACGGTAGACGCCTTGTGTGGATACGCATATCTTTTGCAAAGTGCGACTGAAACGCACGTTGTACCATTTATATTTTTGCGTGTATCACGTGAGGCATCTGGCGTTGTCGTTCCAACTCCAATGGCTATTCCAGAGCCTCTATGCGTGGGACAGACAACGAAAGGTCGGTCTCACGTTTTTTTGTGTCCTTAAAAATTAGTAATGAAGTGTTTTTATTTAATTTTTACAGGATGAAAAAAATTCTTTCACTGGTTAGTGTAGGAGTAATCTGCTGTCTGAGTTCAGCAGTTTCTGCTATTCACCAACCAGCGAGGATAGAACGCCAGCTTCTTTCCTCTCATCGACAAGTTCAGACGCAGCTCGTGACTCCAAGTAAGTCATCAAGCAGTCAGTTCAAAAATGAAGTCTTAAAGACTGAATTCAAGACTTCCAAAACTCAGCACGTTAAGAAGGCAGCTACTGTATCCGAGACATTATTCGGATCTTTAGTGTCAAAAGATCTGGGATTATCCAATTCGCAGCAGGTGTCGGGTAGTTATTGGGGAAATGACTATGGAGTGTATGTCGGATTTGAGCAAAACTCAGGAACCAATATTCCTGCTTATTACGATCTCGGTGAGTCCATTCGCATTTACAAAGAAAACAGTGTCAATTTTATTTCTCAGTATTCGAATATCTATATAACAGATGTTCGGTTCACTTTCTACCAAAATAATTGTTGGACTGACACACCTGTTGTATCAACGGGATCCTATTCCATATCCACCCAATCATGGAGCGGATACACTCATGAACTCTCAATAACGACATCGCAGAAGGTATTCATACAACAGATAGATATTACATTCGTTATTGAATCAGATGAACCTGATCCGGATCCAGACCCTTCAATTGACCTTACTCCTTTCATATATAAGCCCTCAGAGTGGACTTATATGGGAGAAGGAGAATTCAAGGACGCCTGGTTCAATAATTTTTGGAACGGTGGCGACGCAATTCCTTTTAACGTTCCGGTTTATCAGAACAATAATAATAAAGATTTATACCTGATATCCAATCCTTATGGACCCAATACTCCATACGCTGACGTCAATGTATATTCTGCGACAAAGCCGGGATATATAGTATTCAATGTTACAAATCCAAACTGTGTATTGGTGCGTCCTCTTGTATATGCTGCAACGTTTATAGGAGAGGTAGATGGCGTTCAACGTCAGTTACCTATTTATGCGACCAATCTTGAAGGCTATAACTATGCAATAGGTGCTTCTTATGAGGATATTATTATGGGGGTGAATCAAATGGGAAGTACTCCGTCAACTTACAACTCAGAAATAGGTCGTATCGATTTCAAGAACGCATGTTATGCTTATATAGAACAACTCCCCTGTGAACTTTATGGAAATAAGGAAAATAATGATGGATATCTTCTTTTACCGGGATTTATTAATGACAACTCGGACAATGCTACTGTAACGTTTGACTATCACATAAGTGGAACCGATGAAGGTGTTACTCATGAAATTGAAGTAAATTTAGGGTCTGACGATATGTTCGATGTCACGTTGAATAATATCGACAGGTTCAAATTTAAGTCAAGTTTGAATAATATAAATAGTGGAGTAAATCTTTATGAATCGACACTGGGAATGAATCTTCCCGTGGTATATACTCTTGAAACCCAAAAACCATACGTATATACACCCTGGGCTGGAAATTACCGAATAAGATTATCAAAGGATCTTTCTATCGCGACAGTCACGACAACAACCCCGAAACCAGACAAGATAACACTTTATCTGCCGGGGGACTATAATAATTGGTCTTTCGATACTTCTAACAAGTTCAGTCAGATTTCAAACGGTGTATTTTCTTTCACGGTTCCCGAAGATATCAATGGGTCATGGAAGATCGGCTCTCAAAACTGGCAATATGATTATAGCTATGCAGGCGCTGTGAATCCGGCAGATACATATGAGTTCGTTTATAATACCACCGAGAACACAACACTTCCACTAAAGAAAGGTGATATCATCAAAGTCAGTATCAACACTGACATTTACAATCTTCCGGCTATTGTAAATATTGTCCGTTCAAATAACGATAATGAGGAACCTCCTGTCAGCGGTGATACAAAAACAGTTGATATTAACGGAGTCGTCTATACTTTATATCCCTCCGAAGGTTATTTCATGGCAACGGATGGATCCCAGGCTCAAGGAGAGGTAACACTTATCACTTCAACTGAAAATCTATCACTTCGCGGTGTTGCTTCAGGAGCATTCAGGGGGAATAACACTATCTCGTCAATAACCATTCCAGAAGGTGTATCGTATATTGGTGATGAAGCCTTCAGAGAGTGTGAGAATCTCCAGATTATCAATCTGCCCTCGACTCTATCTTCGATCGGACAATATGCTTTCCTTGACTGCAGTTATCTTAACATTATTTCTCTTCCTTCCTCAGTTACATCAATTGGTATAGGTGCATTTCAGAATTGTACGGACCTGGAGGTCTTCAAATTCAACGATGCACAATTGACCGAACTTCCGGATGCCATCTTTGAAGGAACTCAGCGTCTTTCTGAAGTCAATATTCCTTCCTCAGTCAAGAAAATTGGAGCTAATGCATTCTTCGGTTCAGGTGTCGTCAAAATCGGCAATACTACCGGTGTTACATCCGTAGGTGCCCGTGCATTTGAAGAGTGTGAACTTGCACAGTTTGATTTCAATAGCATGGTCTCTATAGGTGCCAGCGCATTTGCTGGAACAAAACTGAAAGTAGCCGTTCTGCCATCATCTCTTATGTCCATTAATGAACAGGCCTTCCAAAACTGTGATAATCTGGCAAAACTGACTCTTCCCTCAAAACTGAAAGAGATTAGCAAGTCAACATTTGAGGGATGCGAGGCTCTGACATCAGTAGAAATACCTGAATCGGTCACCGCAATATGGGATAAGGCTTTCTACAATTCGGGTCTTGTTAATGTCACAATAAGCAATAATGTTACAGAACTGGGAGCGAATGCTTTTGTTACTAATTCGTTAACTTCTGTTTATCTTGGTTCAGGTATTCATTCTCTTGAGAATTCTCCTATTTATACTGAAGGGTTGCTCCACCTGAGTTCAACAACACCTCCCACACTTGGAAGCGATCGTCTTGGCTGCACACCGACAGTTGTTATTGTACCGAAAGGAGCAGGTACGAATTACCGTACAAATACCCGTTGGAAACAGTATAATATTATTGAAGAGGATGATGAGGTTGTAATTTATCTTTCTGCTCCCGGCGCACTTACTGCTGACTTACGCATTAAGCAGGTAATGCCTGCACAAGTAACCTCTCTCGTGATCAAGACAGATCCTTCAAAGGGCACTCTGAATGATGCTGACTGGAAGTCTATCAAGAGTAATATGAAGTCTCTCATTAAACTAAACATCGCGCATGCTGATGTACAAGAAATTCCCGATGAGTGTTTTATGAATAAGACAATACTTACCCAGGTAGTTTTACCGAAAAATCTTAAAGTTATCGGACAAAGTGCCTTTGAGGGTTGTACTCTTCTTGAGACACTTAATCTTCCTTCTACCGTCACCGCTATTGGCTCACGTGCCTTCGCCGGATGTAACTCAATTAAAGGCAATGTCGTTATTCCTCCTTCTTGTTCTAAGATAGAGGCCAAAGCTTTTAGTAACTGTTATGCAATCGATAATGTTATCATCAACTCTGACGCTCTCACTACAGTAGAAGAAAGAGTGTTTGAGAACTGCCGTAACCTTGATGAGGTTGTACTCCCCTCCGGAGTTAGAATTATCAGGAGTAAGGCTTTCGCAGAAACCGGAATAACTAATATCTCTCTTCCGGAATCTTTGACAACTATCGAAGATGGAGTATTTGAGGGTTGCTTCTATCTTGCTATCGTAGATTTTCCATCTAACGTTACCTCAATAGGTAATCGTGCTTTTGCTAAATCAGGCCTCATAGGTGTTTCATTACCCGCTACCATTGATACAATTGAAGACGAAACTTTCGAAGGATGTGATAATCTCCGTTTTGTCAACCTTTCTACTGAACTGACTTCACTTGGCGCTCGTGCCCTCGCATCTCCGTCAATCTCAGCAATATCTTCTCCTGCTAAGAATCCTCCATTGACAGGTTATGAACCATTTGAAGGTATCAATACATTCACTTGCACACTTTCAATCCCGGCGTTCTCATTCAACGATTATATCTCGGCTCAGTATTGGGGATCGTTCGTTGGTGTACATGATAATATTGACGTTGAGATTTCGGGGAATCCGATTGTCACATATATGGATGAAGAAGATTATAAGGCTCTTTTATCAAACGACAGGCTTAACTCCAAGAAAAAAGCATTACCTGCTCTCTCAATAAAGTCAGGGTCTTTCGCTCACCTTTTCAATGGTGCGCAGATGTTTGTTCCTGAAAAAGCTCAAACAAGATTCTTCTTTGAAGGTGAGATAGATGATTACATTGTCGAATATAATGGTGTGGATGTGACTCCTCAAATCGACAGGAGCACTAATAGCTGGCTTTCTCCTGCGATGAATGGCTCTTCAAGACTGAAAATCATTCATAAGGACTCATCCGTAACATTGACTTCTGACGATAAGGTTGAGAACCGTAACATATACGATATCACTGGTCGTCTAATAATGTCAGGAACAGATCCCGAATCTATGAAAGATCTTACTCCCGGTTGTTATATAATAGGTAATCAGAAAGTAATTATCAAATAAATATACAATTCTGCATTGTAAAGTTTCATAATGGTTGTAGAGACCGTCCAACTTAGGTTAGACGGTCTCTACTTTTTCATCGGTTTGTTAACCTTAGTGGCTTAGAATGTCTGAATTTTGATTTGTTTACTTCAGAAATGAAATTTGAGCCGTTGACGAAAAACTAAATTTACCGTAAATTGAAAGCATGCAGTTACGCTTGGACGGTCAATGCGTAGCGACCGCCAACACAAAGTTATGCAAATAAAAATGTCATGTTTTTGCAGGCAAAAACATGACATTTTTACTATTTCAAATATTCCATTACCTCTTCCATACTTTTTGCAACGGATTCCGCTGTTGGTATTTGTGCGAAGGCAAGACTTGATAATTCCTTTTCATAAATTTCAGAGAGCGGTGACCATATCTTATAAAATCCTGTCAGGAGCGGTGAGGATAAGATAGAATGGACCTGCCATCCTGCCGGTTCATTAAATTGAGTACGATCGTGCTCAATGAGGGTATTGAAATCTGTCTTAAACTCTCCTGCCATAATGTATTCCCTGCATTCAGAATCCTGCCATAGATGAAATATATCATAGAAATGTCTAATCTTTGCCCTAAGGTTTTCTGCACTTTTATCGCCTAACGAAGCACGGAACAGTGATACCATTTTTTCTGTTAAGGTTCTTCGTTTATCCAAAACGTTAACAGTTACAGGTTCCAATTCATACTCTTCAATGATATCCTCTGCATGCTGTAATTTAAGGAAATCGTGGATAAAGGACCTCACAGGCCTCTTCTCGATGGGATATGGATTGGCGAAGGAGTTGATCTCCAATAAAAGTTCTCCGGAGTTAATAAAACCTATGGATTGGATTTTGGATGCACTCGGATAGACGTAGTAAGCCTTGTGATATCGAGAACCTTTACTTGTAGTTGGTTTCACTATTTCAGTGAGACCTTCGGACATTGTCTTGGAAGTCCGCTTAATCAGCATCTTCAATTGATTCCCGGACATCTCCCAAGTATCTGAAATGGCAATGTCGATGTCCTCAGAGAATCTGTTCCCTATGGAATAACATTTGGTCAGGCTGGTGCCCCCTTTGAAGACGGCTTTGTTGAGGTTCTCTGCGCGCGCCATCAACTGTAATGCTCGTGTAATCCAGTAGTCCTTCTCAATATACGGAGCAACGATGCCCAAACCTCCACTTGCCGTAGAACGGCTGGCAGCGTCTATTATGTCTGTGAATAAGACGTTGTTCTCGTGTAAATTCATACTATATTCCAGTTGGCTTTGGTAGGTAATACCGAGGTTGAGATGTTGAGTTTGTATGTTGTTACACCGTTGAGGGAGAGTCTCAAATCTTCAGATGGCAATCCTATGTTTTCAAAAATAGCGCCGGTCAAGGCACGTACATAACTGGGATAGCGAAGCGTTAGCTGAGCAAGCTTATTTTGTTCTGCAACTGACTGTTCACTTATAATTTCAGATATGTAACGAATCGCTTCCTCGGACGTGGTACCGGGAATCTCCCGAAACTGTTTTATTGCATCCAATAATTGGAGAAACGGGATGGTATACTCTGTTATAGGATTGCGCTGCAAAGAAAAACGTATACGATAATTACCTCTCTGCATCGGTCGCCTGTATATAGATGAACCAATGAATAACTCAGACGCGATCTGTGTTGTCAAGCCTAATTTCGCAAAAGCCGGTACCCCTGATATGTAACCGCACATCATACCGTCCTTAAACAACAAATCCTTCAAGCTCTCTTCCAATCCCGGCGGCACTTGTCCAAACCGAGTAGTGCGCGGCTTGTAGTAACGGCCTTTCGACAGGCGCGCTATCTCATTCCGTTCGACTTTACGGTTAAGGTATTTTACAAGTGATGATTGATCTCGAGGATCAATACTGAAATCACGTATCGTAAAAACCTCCCCAGGGCTGAACTGCTCTAATCTTTGGCTGACTGTTCCTGCTATTTTCATAAGAACTACTTAAGCTTTAATTGAGGCGTTAGAAATGTTTGAGAATGCAAAGATAATAAAATGTCATGTTTTTGCAGGCAAAAACATGACATTTCTTTTGGGGGAGGGGAGGGGTGGGTCAGAAGCGGCTGCCGACGGAGATGGAGAAGTTTAGGACCGAGGAGAGGAGGGCGTAGGTCGAGGTCTGGTAGAAGACGAGGTTCAGGCGCGCGTCCGCACCACAGAAGAACCGCCGATAGTTGTAGAGCAGCGAGCCTCCGGTAAAGCCGGAGAAGGCCACCATGTACCGGTCCCTCTTCTGACTGACCTCATAGCAGTGGTTGAGACCTAAGCCGGGCACTATCGTCATGTTGAACAACAGGTTGCGGTGCAACACAAAGTTGTGGGCATAACCCAACAGCAACGCCGCGTTGCGGTAGCGGAAACGATACTGAAGGTTCTCCTGGTCCGTCAGATAGGGGAGGAGGTCGTCAGGAAGCTGTGAGAAATCAAAATAGGTATTGCTGCTCGTATATGAAAGACCGGCTATCAGCGAACCCGCACTCTTCAGCTGCTGGCGCGAGAAGCCGGTCGCCGCTGCCTGACAGTACTTCTTGTTGTTGAAGAAATAGTATCCCGACAGGGTCCATGTACGCATGTCAACACCGGGGAAGTGACGGTTGAGGCGTATGTCTGACGGCACTCCGCTCAGCTTCACGACCCGGCTGCCGTCTTTCGACGAGTTATACTTATAGTCTATCTCAAACCGCTGGGTAGTCAGGCCGAAACGGTGCGAGACATGGTTGTCCGGACGGTTGCCGATGATGTTGCTCAGGTCGAGCGCATAGGTGTAGCCGATGCCCAGATATGACACATTGAGTCCGACCGTGAAGAACGGGCGCGAATTGAGTCCGATGCGCGTGTTCTCGTTCAGGTCTATGAGATACTGATCGTTCCAGTCGTCCGAGACGATGCGGATGATGCCGTCTTCCGGGAAAGGCCTGATATAGTTCTGGTCGTATGAGTTGAAAATGCGGTTGAACACATTATACGCCCTCACCACAAACCCCAAGAAACGGGGCCACTCCACCCTCGTGTCCGACAGCTTGAGCCGCCCGTGCTTGAGCAGGTACCACCAGTTCATGTTGGTCGTGTCCACGGGTGCCTTCGGTGGCTTGGGCACATAGACACCCGATGCGCGGGGAGACTCCACATGGTGGCGCAGCACAATCGACGGCGCCCCCTTCGAGACCAGCGCGTCGTTCTCATGCGCCCTGCGGAGGCTGTCGCTCAGGGCCTGAACCTCCGGAGAGACATAGAGCGAGGTCGAGTCACTCTCCAGAAGCATTTCCTCCGCCATCTCCTCAGGTATGTGCGCGGGGAAGACGGGAGCCTCCCTGAAGGGACGTTCCCATTTCGTTTCCGGCTCCGTCTGGGCGTTCGCCAGTACCGGCGCCAGGAAAATCAGACAACTAAGAATTATACGGATCAGTGATACGTTCACTCTCATTCTCAATGGATTCCGCGTTCGTCAAGGGCTTTCTGATAGCGTCGGGCGTTTTGGAGATGTTCCTCATAGGTCGTGGCGAAATTGTGGCGGCCGGAAAAATCCTCGCGGGCGCACATATAGAGCTCGAACGACGGTTTGGACTCAAGGACCTCCTGGATGGTGGCCGCGCTGGTGTTGCGGATAGGGCCGGGAGGCAACCCCTCGTATTTATAAGTGTTATAGGGAGAATCGATTGTGAGGTGCTTGCCCGTCACGCGGCGTATGGTGTAGTCGCCGTGTGCGTAGCGCACCGTCGGGTCTGCCTGCAGCTTCATGCCCGAGTTGAGGCGGTTGATGTACAGGCGTCCCACGCGACCCTTCTCGGACTGCGCATTTGTCTCGTCATCAACGATAGAGCAGATTATCATAACCTCGCGGGGCGTCAGGCCGAGTTCTTCGGCCTGAAGGCGTCTCTTCTCGTTCCATTTTGAGTCATAGTTGCTTCCGATTTTCTGAACAACCTGTTCAGGCGTGTCGGTCCAGTAGACTTCGTATGTATCTTCGAGGAAGAGGGCCTTCGCGTCATCGGGTGTCAGCCCGTGAGAGGCGAGCATGGCCGAGTCGGTCATGGCCTTGTAGAGCTCCTCCGGGTTGGTCTCCAGTTTGGCCGCCAGCTTGTTGGCGATACTCTTGAGGATGTGGGTCCCGGAGACGGTCACGCGGATAGGGGTCTGTCCGCCGCTGGTCAGGCGGCGCATCGTCTGGAACGGGGTCTCCCCCTCCTGGATGCAGTAGGCGCCTGCGCGGCGCGTCATGTCAGTCTTGCGCAGCTTGACGAGGCGCATGACATGGTCCGCGTAGCTGCGTCCCTCATACTTGGTCAGGGAGTCGAGCACCATCTCGTAGGTAGCCTCGCGGGGTATCTTTATATAGGCTTTCTTCTGTGCGCCGGCGAAGAATGTGGGGTACATGAAGACCATGGCGACCAGAAGGACGACGACCAGTAACAAAAGGGACACCATCGCCGGTTTCGTTCTGAACAGTTCGTTGCCGGCCCGGCATGAATGTTTTTTTGCCATCAGAAAGTTTGAAAGAAAAGATAGGTTAGGAAAGAAGAAGAGTATGGTTTACACGCCGGGCTATCTCGTGAGCCTTTTCGGGCGTGACGTTGGCGATGGGGAGCGAAAGCACCTCGTCGGCCAGTTTTTCCGTCAGCGGGAGCGGTGCATGGGGAAGGTCTGCGAGACAGGGCTGGAGGTGCGGAGGCGTAGCGTAGTGGATGTCCGTTCCGACACCCTCCTTGTCGAGCTTCCGGATGAGGCCCGGGCGGTCCGGGGTGCGGATCACGAACTGATGCCACACGACTCCGTCGCGCTCCGGAGGGTCAGGAAGCAGTATGTCGGGATGACGAATCTCACTGAGATATGTCTCCGCCGCAGCTCGCCTCATGGCTATGTCGTCGGACATGCCGTCCAGCTTGACGTTGAGGAATGCGCTCTGGAGCTCGTCTATCCGGCAGTTGTAGCCGCAGACTATGTTGTGATAGCGGCGGTCTGAGCCATAGTTGGCCAGTGTCCTCACCATCGAGGCGAGTTCCGGGTCGGATGTGACCACTGCTCCGGCGTCTCCCAAGGCTCCGACATTCTTTGTCGGATAGAAGCTGAAGGCGGCCGCGTCTCCCAGTCCGCCGCATCCGCTGAATCCCTTCAGTCCCGGTCCGGACTGCACGGCCCCTATGGCCTGCGCGTTATCCTCGATGATGAGGATACCCTTCTCGTGCAGCTCACGTGCGATGGAGGCGTCCCATGACGGTATGCCGTAAAGATGAACCGTCAGCAGCGCTCCGGTCTGCGGAGTGACCGCCTTTGCGGCATTGGCCCAGTCGAGGCTGAAGGTCCGCGGGTCCGGCTCCACGAGCACCGGCTTGAGGCCGAACTCGATCAGCGGAAGTATGGAGGCGATATAGGTCGAGGCGGGCACTATCACCTCCTGTCCGGGGTGAAGGCGTCCCAACTCGATATATCCGCGGAAGATAAGGCGCAGGGCGTCGAGGCCGTTGCTCACGCCCACGGCATAATCTGCGGCACAGCTCCGCGCGAGCCTCTCTTCGAGGCGGCGCGTCTCCTCGCCGTGAAGGTAACGTCCCGACCGGATGACGCGCGCCGCCGCCTCTTCGAGAAGAGCCCCCTGACGGGCGGCCGTCTCGCTCAGGTCCAGAAAGGGTATGCGTTCCGGATTCGACATCACTCGCCTTCGGTGTTGAGACGGTTCATGAAATTCTTGTACTCGTCGAAGTCGCGGATATAGTCCTCTTCTTCATAGTGATGCGAGCACAAGGCCAGACAGACCGTGCCGGTGGTGAAATTGTGCATCGAGTCCCAGACGCCCGGCGGGATGAGCACGCCCTTGTTGGCGCGGTTGAGCGTGATGACGATTTCGTCCTTGCCGTCGGTCAGATGGAGGTCGAACGAACCGGAGACCGCGATCAGGACAGTCGTGTTTTCCTTGTGGGCATGGCCTCCGCGTGTCTCGCCTCCCGGGACGTCATAGATATAGAAGACCCTCTTTATGGAGAAGGGCACGTGACACCCCTCCTCGATGAAGGAGAGGTTGCCACGCGGATCGCATACTTTTGAGAATTCGAAGACCTTGACCTTGTCTAACGGCGAGGCGGTTTTCCGATTCATCTGCTTCTTATTTCTGATTCTTTGATTTTTCGAGCTGACGTTCGAGGGCTTCGAGAGACATGTCGAGAGCTTCCTCGAAGGTGTCGGCTGTCTTGGAGGCATACAGCTTCCCCTGGTTGGGAACGTTCACCTCCACGCCGGCCTCTTTGTTGCGGGCCGTCTCGGGCTTCACGAGGGTATAGGTGACGTCGATGTCGCCGACAACGTCATAACGGCGTGCCAGTTTGTCGATTTTCTTATTGGTGAACTCGACGAGCTTATCGGTGATGTCGAAGTGGATGGCTTTGATCTTGGTTTCCATAATTTCGGCTTTTTCAGGTGAATATTATTGGGTCTTCCGTCTCAGAGGGTTCGGAGTGAAGCACTGTGGCCCGCCTCCGGCGACTGATTTCGGGGAACTACCTACAAAAGTAACAAAAAAAAACCATTTACGGGTCATGCGGCCGTGAAAAATTTGGCGAGACCTCGGTTCCGCTTCATAAATCAACCTTCAGGCGGTCGTTTATCGGCTTGTCAAACGACTCGACGACCGGCTCGGAAGGACCGATAATGTCGAAGACCATGATTTCATTTTCACCCTCGCGCAGCCAGCAACCGGGCATGTAGAGAGTCTGCTGCGGACCGATTTCCCAGAACCTTCCGAGCGGGTGCCCGTTGACATAGACAAGGCCCTTGCCCCAGGTCTCGAAGCTGAGAAACGTGTCTGCAGGTTCGGTGACGTTGAACACTCCGCGGTATACGCCCATCGGCAGACGGTCCCCCTCTGACGGCGTAAAGGCGCCGACGGCAAAGTATTCCATCGCGTCATAAAACTCCGGCTTGTCCTCCAGATTGAATACCTCCACGTCCTTGAGTTCGCAGGTGTAGGGGAGGCCCTCCCTGTCGGCCGTGACGGTCACTTTGTCGGTGATGCCTTTGAAGTCCTTTATGTCACGCCCGAAGTTGATGCGCCCCATGCCCTCGACGAGTATTTCGAGCTGGTCACCCTCCGCGCAGGCCGGCAGTGCGAGCGTCCGTTCCCCGAGGCGTCTGTCGAGTTTCCCGATATATTTTCCTTTTATGAATATGCGGGCATAGTCGTGGGGCTCGGACACCTCCAGTGTTCCTCCCTCCGGCAGGGCGGGGAGCTGGGTGCGGTAGAGGATGCTGCCGAAACCCTGCCCGTACTCCTCCATGTTTCTGAAGGTGTCATCCCTCTTCGCTTTCGGAAGGTTGGCGAAGAGCGGGGCGGCCTCCGTAAGTTCGAATTTCCCGAACGCCGCAGGCTCGATGGGCGCCGGAACGGGAGGGAGCTCACCGCCCTCATAGTATTTCGCAAGGGTGTTCCGCAGCTCGCGGTATTTCGGCGTGGCCTGTCCGCTCTCGCTTATGGGTGCATCATAGTCGTATGACGTCACGTGGGGAGAATAGCCGGGAGAGTTAGCCCCGGCCATGTGGTCCCAGTTGGTGCCTCCGTGGGCCATGTAGAGGGAGAAGGAGATGTTCTTCGAGAGCATCGAGTCTATGTTGGCTATCATTTCTGAGGCCGGGCGCGTCTCATGTTCGGCACCCCATTTGTCAAACCAGCCGCTCCAGAACTCTGAACACATCACCGGAGTGTCCGGACGGGCCTCGAGCAGCGGCTTGAACTCCGCGTCGATATCCGAGCCGGTGCCGAAGTTGAGCGTCCAGACGAGGTCGTCGAGTCCGTTGTCCAGGAAGTTCGACGACCAGTCACACTGAAACATGACCACGTCGCCGTAGTGCTCCCTCAGCATGTCGCGTATCGTCGCGACATACTCCTTGTCCTTCCCATAGGAGCCGAACTCGTTTTCGACCTGAACCATGATTATAGGTCCGCCGTTGGCGATGGTCTTGTCGGCGACCTGCTCGGCGACCGCCTTCTCGAAGCGACCGACGGCTTCGATGAACCGGGGATCGAGCGAGCGCAGCTCAATGTCCTTGTCTCTGAGCAGCCACCACGGGAGACCGCCCATGTCCCACTCGGCACACACGTAGGGGCCGGGGCGGAGGATGACCTTCATGTCGTTCTGCTCACACAACTCGATGAAGGCGCGCAGGTCGTTGTCGCCCGTAAAGTCATAGACCCCGGGAGTGGACTCGTGGACGTTCCAGAAAACGTATAGGCAGATGGTGTTCAGCCCCAGGGCTTTGGCCATCTTTATGCGGTGGTCCCAGTATGGGCGCGGAATACGCGGATAGTGAAGCTCGGCAGCCTTTATGACAAAAGGCTTGCCGTCAAGCAGAAAGGTCTTGTGGCCGACCTCAAACGTGCCCGGCGCTGTGGCTCCGGCACCGGAGGCCCCTAAGCTGGCGCTAAGGGCCACCAGCGCTGACAACAGGAGTTTCGGTATTTTCATGACGGTTGATGTTTTCGGAATTTTCAGGGTGTGTGAAATTTTTGAAACGGGGTCTTAAATTTTATGCAAATATACAAAGTGTAGGGCTTAAATGGAGCGTATGAGGGTTGAAAAATATGAAAATTGATGATAAAAAGCAGAAAAAAGGGTTTAAAATTTTGTTGATTGGGTTAGTTTTCATAATTTTGCATCCGCAATTGCACCTCCCGCCATGCGGGTGGGGCCGTTGCGTTATAGTTAGTATATAATTTAACCAAATAAAAAAGCATGATAATCGTACAAGTAAAAGACGGCGAAAACATTGAAAAAGCGCTGAAGAAGTTTAAACGTAAATTCGAAAGAACCGGCATCGTAAAGGAGCTCCGTAGCCGTCAGGCCTTCGAGAAGCCTTCGGTGACCAACCGCAAGAAGATGATCAAGGCGATTTACGTTCAGCAGCTTCGTCAGGCTGAGCAGTAATCTGTCGCCATTCC
>CAZUAK010000043.1:1442-14297 GCA_964618395.1 uncultured Sangeribacter sp. | reverse complement strand
AGTCGGTCAGACGCCCCTCGTCCATCACCTGGAGAAGGAGGTTGAACACATCCGGGTGAGCCTTCTCTATCTCATCGAGAAGCACGACCGAATAAGGATGACGGCGCACCTTTTCGGTCAGCTGACCACCCTCCTCATAACCGACGTATCCCGGAGGTGCACCGACGAGGCGCGACACGGTGAACTTCTCCATGTATTCCGACATGTCGAGACGGATAAGAGAATCGGTCGAGTCAAACAGATACTCGGCCAGTTTCTTCGCCAAGTGAGTCTTACCGACACCGGTCGGACCGAGGAACATGAACGTACCGATAGGCTTGTTGGGGTCCTTGAGGCCGATACGGTTGCGCTGGATAGCCTTCACCGCTTTCTTGATTGCCTCATCCTGTCCGATGACAGTGCCGCGAAGCGAATCTCCCATCTTGATGAGGCGAGAGCCCTCCGCCTGGGCGATACGCTGGGTGGGAACTCCCGACATCATGCCGACAACCTCGGCCACCTTCTCCTCATTGACCTCCTGTCGTTCCGCATCGAGTGTCTTCTCCCACTCGGCCTTGGCCTGGTCGAGGGTTGCGCGGAGTTTTGTCTCCTTATCGCGCATGGAGGCGGCGAGTTCGAAATCCTGCTTCTTAGCCGCCGCGAGTTTTTCCGCACCGGTCTGCTCAAGCTCGGACTCGAGTTTCTCAATCTCTTCCGGCACCACTATATTTGTAATATGCACGCGTGAGCCCGCCTCGTCGAGTGCGTCGAGCGCCTTGTCGGGGAAGTTGCGGTCCGAGATATAACGGCCCGTGAGGTCCACACAAGCTTTCAGGGCATCGTCGGTATAATACACATTGTGGTGTTTCTCATACTTTTCCTTCACCTGTTCGAGAATGGCGAGCGTCTCTTCGGGAGTGGTCGGCTCGACCATGACCTTCTGGAAACGACGCTCAAGCGCACCGTCCTTCTCGATATTCTGACGGTACTCGTCGAGGGTGGTGGCGCCTATGCACTGTATTTCGCCCCGCGCCAGGGCCGGCTTGAGCATGTTCGCCGCGTCCATAGACCCCGGAGCTCCACCTGCACCGACGATGGTATGAATTTCATCGATAAACAGAATCACGTCGGGGTTCTTGGAAACCTCCTCGAGGACCGCCTTGATACGTTCCTCGAACTGACCGCGATACTTGGTGCCGGCGACCATGCCGGCCATATCGAGACCTATCACACGCTTGCCGAAGAGCACGCGCGAGACTTTACGCTGGTTGATACGGATGGCGAGGCCTTCGACAATTGCCGACTTACCCACACCCGGCTCACCGATGAGAACAGGGTTGTTCTTCTTTCGGCGGGAAAGGATCTGTGCGAGACGTTCTATTTCAACTTCACGTCCCACGACGGGGTCGAGTCGTCCCTCGGCAGCAGCTTTGGTCATGTCATAACCGAACTTGTCGAGGGTCGGGGTGGAAGACTTGGGGGCCTGTGAACCACCCTTTCGCTGACCCGACGCACCGGAGGCACCCTTGCCAGTACCCGAACCGATGAGTTCCTCCATATCGTCGTCCTCGCTTGAGGACTCGGCAACAGGATCCTGTCTCATAGACTCCGGAGTGATGTTCTGGATGGAAATCTCGAAATTGAGATACTTCTCCTTGAAATCAAGGAGGAAATCTGAATCCATGGCACGGCGGTCATGCATCAGTGCGAGTATGATGTGCTCGCCGCCGACGGTAGAGACGCTCATCTTGCGCGCCTCGGCGATAGCCAACTGAAGCAGGCGCACGGCGGGCAGGGTGATGCGGAAACGCTGTTCGAAAAGGGTTGTCGACTCGCCTTGGGGAGTCATATTCTTTATGTAGTCCTCAAGCTCCTCAATCATGTTGTCGATGGGGATGTTGAGTTGGTTGAGGATCTTGAAGGCATATCCCTGTCTGTCACGCAGCGCCGAGAGGACGAAGTGCTCGGGCACCAGCAGAGGCGTACCGAACTCCTGCGAGATAGAATAGGCCGATTCAAGAACGGGCCTGAATTGCTTTGAAAAATCGTTCTTCATTCAATATAATTTTGTTTTTCCACACGGAGAGAGAGGAGAGCGAGGAGAGCGAGGAGAGCGTAAACGGGAGGTTGGGAGTTTCGGACCGATTCTGTCCTTATTTTCTCACCTCCTTATTAATAACGTCTCGGAAGCCTAAATAGTCAAACGGTGTGCCAAAATAACATTTTACACATTTTTTAACTTTTCAGCAACTATATTGTCCCCACAGGGCCGATATGTGCGATTTTTTTTGTAACTTTGTACGTTCCAAACAAAGACAAATGCAAGGAGAAGATAAGATAATTCCGATCAGTATTGAGTCGGAAATGAAAAGCGCTTATATCGACTATTCGATGTCGGTGATAGTGTCGCGCGCGTTGCCTGACGTCCGCGACGGCTTCAAGCCTGTTCACCGCCGCGTACTGTTCGGTATGAACGAGACCGGGACACCGTTTTCCGGAAACACGAAGAAGTCAGCCCGTATCGTCGGAGACGTGATGGGTCACTATCACCCTCACGGCGACAGCTCCATATATATGACTATGGTGCGCATGGCCCAGGAGTGGTCACTGCGTTATCCCTTGGTGTTCGGCCAGGGCAACTTCGGCTCGATAGACGGCGACTCCCCCGCCGCCATGCGATATACCGAGGTAAAGCTCTCGCGCATGGGCGAGGAGATGCTCCAGGACATCGATGCCGACACGGTCGACTTCGTCCCCAACTTCGACAATACCTCAAAGGAGCCGACCGTGCTTCCGACGCGTTTCCCTCAGCTGCTCGTCAACGGTGCGGCCGGTATCGCCGTCGGTATGGCGACCAACATGCCCCCGCACAACCTCACCGAATCACTCAACGCGTCGATTGCCCTGATTGACAATCCGGAGATCACCATCGACGAACTGATGGAGCATGTGAAGGCCCCCGACTTCCCCACAGGTGGCGAGATTTTCGGTCTGGACGGTGTCCGTTCGGCCTACGAGACCGGCCGCGGCCGCATTATTCTCCGTGCGAAGGCCGACATCGAGAACAACGGCAACCATGACCAGATCATCGTCTCTGAGATTCCCTACGGCGTCTTCAAGGATGAACTCGTGAAGAGCATCGCCCACCTGGTTGAGGAAAAGAAGATTGACGGCATCTCCGACATCAAGGACACCTCCGCCCGCGGAATCATCAAGATTGTCATCGACCTCAAGCGTGACGCCAACTCAAAGGTGGTGCTCACCAAGCTCTACAAGATGACGGCACTCCAGACATCGTTCAGCGTGAACAATGTCGCCCTTGTCAACGGCAGGCCGCAGACCCTCAACCTCAAGGAGCTGCTCGAGGCCTTCGTCGCCCATCGCCACGAGGTGGTTATCCGTCGCACGCGCTTTGAACTCAAGAAGGCCGAGGACCGCGCCCACATCCTCGAAGGTTTGATGAAGGCCGTCGACAACATCGACGAGGTCATCCATATCATCCGTCACTCCGAATCTACCGACGACGCCCGCGCCGAACTGTCTCGCCGCTTCGAGCTGGACGACGTTCAGACCCGCGCCATCGTCGAGATGAGGCTCCGCCAGCTCACCGGACTGGAGATGCAGAAACTGAAAGACGAGTATGAGGAACTCTTGAAACTCATTGCCAGGCTGAACGAAATCCTCAACAACGACGCCGTCTGCCGGCAGGTGATGAAGGACGAGCTTGTGGAGATACGCGACAAGTATGGAGACGAGCGGCGCACCCGTATAAATATGAAGGGAAGCGCAAACTTCAACGAAGACCAGTTCTACTCTAACGACGAGATGGTCATCACCATCTCCCACCTTGGATATATCAAGCGCACAAACCTTTCTGAATTCCGCGCCCAGAACCGTGGTGGTATCGGCTCGAAAGGCTCGACGACGCGCGACTCCGACTTCATCGAGTATATCTATCCGGCCAACAACCAGGACTACATGCTCTTCTTCACCAACGGCGGCAAGTGCTACTGGCTCAGAGTGTTCGAAATCCCGGAGATGGCCAAGAACTCCAAGGGGCGCGCCATTCAGAACCTGCTCAACATCTCGGCCGACGACAAGGTCAACGCAACCATCTGCATACCGAAACAGCGTCTGCTTGACGAAAACGAGAACAAGAAGTACAACCTCATCTTCGCCACGAAGAACGGTATCGTCAAGAAGACGAGCCTCGAAGCCTACTCACGTCCGCGACAGATGGGTGTCAACGCCATCGTCATCCGTGAGGACGACCGCCTTATCCAGGTACGGCTTACCGACGGAAACAGTGAGGTTATCCTGGCCGACCGCGAGGGCCGCGCTATCCGCTTCCACGAGTCTAAGGTACGCGAAATGGGACGTGTGACGACCGGTGTACGCGGCATGACACTCGGCGGCGAAAACGACGAGGTCGTCGGCATGATAACCCTGCCGTCAGACTCCGATCACACCATCATGGTCGTGTCCGAGAAGGGTTACGGAAAGCGCTCGCTGCTTGAGGACTACCGTATCACCAACCGTGGCGGCAAGGGTGTGAAGACCCTGAACGTCACCGAGAAGACCGGTGAGCTGATAGCCATCCTGAACGTCACCGACGAGAACGACCTGATGATTATCAACCAGAGCGGAATCACGCTGCGTATGTCGCTCAAGGACATTTCCATCCAGGGACGCGCCACCCAGGGCGTGCGGTTGATAGACCTCAAGAAACGCGGCGACTCCATCGCCTCGGTCTGCAAGGTAGACAGTGACCCGGACGCCGAGGTTGATGAAATCATCGGCGGAGAGCACGCCGAAGAGGAGCGTATCGCCGAAGAAGACCGCACCGATGAGCAAGAGCGTCCCACCGAACAAGAGCAGGATTGATGTAACGCCCAAACTGACGTTTTGATCCTCAAAAGCTCTTGTCAAATCAAAGAGAACAAAATATAAATAACTAAATAGTAATAGGATATGAAAAAATATCTGTTTCTTGCCCTCACGTTGGCTGCCACAGCCTCGATGAGCGCACAGAAGGCTAATGTCGACCAGGCCAACAAGCTCGCCGGCAAAGTAGCCGATATCGAAAATGCACGTAACCTCATCAAGGAGGCTACACAGAATCCCGAGACACAGTCGGATCCGAGAACATACTTCACCGGCGGTAAGGTGGAGTTCGCAGCCTTCGACAAGAACATCCAGGCTGCAAGCGTGAACCCGGAGTCTGTAAACCCGATGGATGCCATCCAGAACCTCCTGAACGGTTATGACTACTTCATGATGACCCTTCCGCTCGACGGCACCCAGGTCGACGAGAAAGGAAAGCCGGTGAAGGCGAAATATAAAAAGGACATCGCCAACACCCTCAGCTCGCACGCCAACAGCTTCTTCGAGATGGGCGGCATGGCCTATAACAACAAGGCACTCCCCCAGGGTTATCAGCTCTTCAAAATCTATGCCACCCTCCCCGGGCTGGCCGAGCAGGGCGTCGTGATCACCCCCGCCATCGAGCCTCAGAACCAGGCTATGGCCTACTACTATGCTGGTCTCTGCGCCTACTATGCCGGCATGGTCAATGAGGCAGCCGACATCCTCGCCCAGGGCCGTCCCTTAGGTTATGAAGACCCGACAGCCTACATCCTTGAGATTGCAAGCTGGCAGAACATCGCCCAGAACGACTCTACCAAAGAGGCCGAGGCAACTGCAGCCATCGAAAGCGCAGCACTCGCCGGCTACCAGAAGTTCGGTCTCGAACAGCCCGTGTTCCTCAACAACCTCGTGAACTCACGCATCGTTGTCAACGACTTTGACGGTGCGCTCAACCTTCTCAACGAGGTGATGGCCGCCAACCCCGACAACGGAAACCTCTACGGCATGCGTGCATTCGTCTACGACCGCATGGACAATGACGAAAAGTCTCTCGCCGACTACCGCAAGGCTGCTTCGATGCCCACCACCGACTTCGAGAACCTGAAGAACGCCGCCAAGAAGATCATGCGCGTAGGCACCGAGAAATGGAACGTCATCGAAGGCAACTCACCCGAGGCCAAGGCAGCCCGTCAGGATGTCAAAGACAACTACTTCCTCGCCGCCAAAGCCATCACCGACAAGGCCAAGGCAGCGTATCCCGACAACGCCAACGACTATGACCTGAACAATGTCATCGAGAACATCGACTACGTCCTCGAGACATACTTCCAGAACTAAGCTACATTTTAACGGAGGCCGCAGACCCGGTTGTACGTGAGCGTATCCAAGGGATACGGCTCTGTGAAGTGACCGGAATCCGTTAAAAAAATCAAATAAAGGAGGCCGCAATATATTTTGACAGATATATTGCGGTCTCCTTTTTGCGTTTTAACTCAAAAATCATTAATTTTGCACCGAAATATATACATCACCCACAAAGCGGTGTTCCCACTCCGAAATTGAGGAGCAAGAACATCGAAAAGTTCAAACACATGGGACTGTTTTCATTCACTCAGGAAATAGCGATGGACCTTGGCACAGCCAACTCCATCATCATACATAACGACAAGATTGTCGTAGACGAGCCCTCAGTCGTAGCGATAGAGGGAAAAACGGACAAGCTGCTGGCCGTAGGCACCACGGCCCATCAGATGGAAGGCAAGGAGCCTCCGGGCATCCACACCATCCGTCCGTTGCGTGACGGTGTGATAGCTAACTTCAACGCGGCCGAGCTCATGATACGCGGAATGGTCAAGATGGTCAGCTCCAAGCGCCGTTGGTTCTCGCCCCAGCTGCGAATGGTTGTCTGCGTGCCTTCAGGGTCAACCGAAGTAGAGCTCCGCGCCGTCCGTGACAGCTGCGACCACGCCGGCGGCCGTGACGTCTATATGATTTACGAGCCTATGGCAGCCGCGCTCGGCATCGGCCTCGACGTCGAGGCGCCGGAGGGCAACATGATTGTCGACATAGGCGGCGGTTCTACCGAAATCGCTGTCATCTCGCTCGGCGGCATCGTCTCGAACAAGTCAATCCGCCTCGCCGGCAACGACCTGACAGCCGACATCCAGGAACACATGGGCCGTGTCCACAACCTGAAGGTCGGCGCCACTATGGCCGAACAGATCAAAATCAACGTCGGCTCCGCCCTCACCGATCTTGAAAATCCGCCGGAACCGTTCACCGTCATCGGTCCCAACCGCATGACGTCGCTCCCGATGGAGGTGCCCGTCACCCACGAGGAGATTGCACTCTGCATAGACAAGTCCATCCAGCGCATGGAGGAGGCCATCCTCGGAGCCCTGGAGCAGACTCCCCCCGAACTGTATGCCGACATTGTGCGCAACGGCATTTACCTGGCCGGCGGCGGCGCACTCCTGCGCGGCCTCGCCAAGCGCTTCACCGATAAGATACGCATCGAATTCAAGATTGCGGAAGATCCGTTACACGCCGTCGCCAAGGGTACCGGCGTGGCCCTCAAGAACATCAACCGCTTCTCGTTCCTGATCCGATAAGGAAGAAGTGAGAAACCTCCTGAACTTCCTCATAAGATACAGCGCATGGTTTGTATTCACATTCTATGTGCTGATTTCTTGTGTTCTGTTGGCTATCGGCCAGTCCTATCAACAGGCGGTCGTGCTGACTTCGGCAAACACGGTCGTCTCGGGAGTTTATGAGAAGGTGGCTGACGTCACAGGGTATTTCGGTCTGAGAAGCATCAACCGAGACCTTCAACAGAACAATGCCCGGCTCGAGAACGAGGTGCTCAACCTCCGCAGCGAGCTGGCAGAATACAAGGCGTTGCTCAACGACACGGTGCTCGAACGCGATCAGCCCCGTTTCGACTATGAGACTGCTACGGTCATCAACAACTCCATCCGTCATCCCCACAACTACTTCACCATCAACCGAGGGACTGCCCAGGGCGTGGAGCCCGGCATGGGTGTGGTTGACCAGAACGGTATCGTCGGCATAGTCAACGTTTCGGGCAAGAACACCTCGCGCGTCATCTCGCTGCTCAACGAGACGCAGCACTTCTCTGTCAAGCTGAAGGGGACCCAGTATGTCGGGACAGTCAGCTGGCACGGACGCGACCCGTCTGTCGCCTATATGGAGGAGGTTCCCCGACACGCCAAGTTCAACATCGGAGACACGGTGGTGACATCAGGTTTCTCGACCACGTTCCCGGAAGGTATTATGGTCGGCACAGTCATTAACAGAGTGAAGGGAAGCGACGACAACTTCTTCATCCTCAAGCTCCACTTGGGCTCCAACTTCAGGAACCTCAGCACGGTCCGGGTCATCAAGGATGTTTGGAAGCCTGAACTCGACTCGCTCGCAACTCACGATATTGACATTGAAAAATGAATAAGTCGATTCTCCAATATATCGTACTGTTCTTTGTCCTCGTTCTTGTCCAGGTGCTTATATGCAATCACCTGGTGCTCTTCAACGTGGCTGTGCCTATCGTGTTCATATACTTCATCATCCGTCTGCCGATGGACATGAGCATGAACCTGCTGCTCACCCTCTCCTTTCTGTTAGGGTTCACTGTTGACATCTTCTCAGACACGCTCGGTGTCAACTCCCTTGCGTGCGTGCTGTTGGCGGCCATGAAACGCAGTATCTTCTTCCTCTACGTCCCTTTCGACGACAAGACAAAGGTAGAGGAGCCCTCGATGACGACCATCGGCGTGGCCAACTATTGCAAATTCCTGCTGACCTTGACCGTCATCTATTGCTTCTTGGATTTCGGCATCGAGTTCTTCTCGTTCAGCGAGTTCAAAAGCGTCATCATAATGACCCTGGCCAGCACGGCCATCTCTTTCCCCCTGCTGCTCGGGATAGACTCAATTTTCTTTACACGACTCTCGTATAATAAATGAGTAACATAAGTGACGGACTTGCGAAACGAAAATACGTCATCGCAGGTTTCATAATCACAATTGTAGCCATATATATCATCCGGCTTTTCTCGCTTCAGGTCACCAGTGACAAATATAAGGAGAACGCCGAGAGCAACGCCTTCCTCAAGAAGGTGATATATCCGGCGCGCGGTGTCATCTATGACAGGAACGACAACCTTGTCGTCTTCAACCGTCCGGCATACGACGTCATGCTCATCCCCAAAGACCTCGGAAAGGATTTCGACACCTTAGCCCTCTGCAAGGTCCTCAACATACCGGTCGAGGAGCTGGAGAGACGCTGGGCAGACATGAAGAATCCGAGGCTCAATCCCGGCTACTCGGCCTATACACCCCAGAAACTGCTGACCCATCTCAGCCAGGAAGACTATGGCCGCCTGGCCGAGAAGCTATATCTCTTCCCCGGCTTCTTTATCCAGAAACGCACGGTCCGGGAGTACGGTTATGCGGCCGGTGCGAACATCCTCGGCAATATCCGCGAAGTCTCGGCGACAGACATCGAGAACGACACCTACTACCGGCGCGGAGACTATACGGGTGACTTAGGCATCGAGAAGAGCTACGAAAAGGCACTGCGCGGCGAGAAGGGCGTGGAGATACTTATGAAGGATGCCTTAGGACGCATCAAGGGTAAATATGAGGAGGGGCGCATGGACGTCTCCCCTGTTTCGGGCCGCAACCTGACACTCTCCGTCGATATGGAGCTGCAGGAATACGGCGAAAAGCTGATGGCCAATAAAATCGGGGCGATAGTCGCCATTGAGCCCGAGACCGGCGAGATTCTCTGTCTCGTCTCCTCACCGTCATACGACCCCTCCATGCTTGTAGGCCGTGAGCGTGGAAAGAACTACGCCACTCTGGTCAAGGACCCCTACAAGCCCCTCTATGACCGCGCCCTGCAGGGTGCGTACCCTCCCGGCTCAACGTTCAAGCCCACCCAGGGCCTGATTTTCCTCCAGGAGGGAACCGTGACTCTTTCCACCCAATATCCCTGTTATCACGGCTATATCAACGGGCTGAGGGTCGGATGTCACGGACACGGCTCCCCCATCGCCTTGAAGCCGGCTCTGCAGACCTCGTGTAACGCCTATTTCTGCTGGGGCCTTTACAACTTCATCAACAAGAAAGGCTCAACGCCGTCGAAGCAACTCGAGAAGTGGAAGGACTATATGGTCCAGATGGGCTACGGGTACCGTCTTGGCGTAGACCTCCCGTCCGAGAGCAGAGGATTCATCCCCAACCCAGAGTTCTATTCAAAGTCGTTCAGGGGTGCAAACTGGAGCGGCAACTCCATCATTTCCATATCCATCGGTCAGGGAGAGGTATTGGCAACCCCCCTTCAGATTGCAAACCTGTGCGCTACCATTGCCAACCGTGGCTGGTTCTACACGCCGCATGTGGTGAAGGCCATTCAGGACACCGTCATAGACTCGAAGTTTCGCGAGAAGCACTCCCCCGAAATCAGACGGGAGCATTATGAGGCCGTGGCCGAAGGTATGAGGATGGCCGTTCTCGGCGGCACATGCCGAAAAGCGGCCTTCCGCGATGTGGAGGTTTGTGGAAAGACCGGCACAGCGCAGAACCCGCACGGCAAGGACCACTCGGCATTCATGGGCTTCGCCCCCTATCACAATCCGAAAATCGCCATCGCCGTGTATGTCGAGAACGCCGGTTTCGGAGCGGCCTACGGTGTGCCCATCGGTTCGCTGATGATGGAGAAATACCTCTATGGGGAGATTTCTCCGGGCCGAAAGTCGATGGAAGAACAGATGTTGAACTCTAACACAATCATCTACAGTGGAGTCAAGAAACACTGATACGGGTATCTCCGTTTTCAAGTCGCTCGATTGGGTGACAATCGTTCTGTACCTGATACTGGTCATCTCGGGAGCTGTCAGCATCTATGCCGCCAGCTATGACTTTGACAAGGCCTCCATGTTCTCGTTCGAGGAGTTTTCGGGCAAACAGTTCCTTTGGATAGCCCTCTCGCTGGTCATCGGCGCGGTCATCCTATTGCTCGACAGACGGTTGTATGAGGCCTATGCGTACCCCATATACGGAGCGGTGGTACTTCTGTTAGTGGTGACCATCTTCATAGCCCCGGACATCAAGGGTTCAAGGTCTTGGCTTGTGTTGGGACCGGTGTCGCTCCAGCCGGCAGAGTTCGGAAAATTCGCCACAGCCCTTGCACTGGCCAAACTCTTTGACGGATACAACTTCAGCCTTAACCAAAAAATCTCGAATTACTTCCGCGCGCTGACCATAATCATGATTCCCATAGCGCTCATCATCTGTCAGCATGAGACCGGCTCAGCCCTCGTCTATCTGTCGTTGATGTTCGTTCTCTATCGTGAGGGCATGTCGGGGATAGTTCTTTTTGCCATACTTTGCGCCATAACGTTCTTCGTCGTCGCGGTTAAGTTCTCGGATCCCCTCATCATGGGCATCTCGTGCGGCGAGTTCACGGTGATGCTGCTTATCGCCCTGATGCTTGTACTGATGCTGGCCTTCTTCTGCAAGGACATAATCATGTCTCGCAACGTCCTCATCGGCTGGGTAGCGAGCGGTCTTATTGTATGGGGGCTGACGGCGTTGGGCTTCCATGTGAACGGAGAGGTTTATTTCTTCTCAATGTTCGGTCTGTCTGTCATTTACATTTTGGTGATGATGCTACACCACAAGATGAAGCCTTATCTGGTAACAGTCTCGTTTGTAGCCGCGTCATTGCTTTTCCTCTTCTCGGTCAATTATGTCTTCTCGAATGTGCTCCAGCCTCACCAACAGATGCGAATAAAGGTGGCGTTGGGAATCGTGGAGGACCTTCGCGGAGTGGGATATAACGTAAACCAGTCAAAGATAGCCATAGGCTCCGGAGGCATCACGGGCAAGGGATTCCTCAACGGGACCCAGACGAAACTCAAGTATGTTCCGGAGCAACACACTGACTTCATCTTCTGCACCATCGGCGAAGAGGAGGGCTTTGTCGGCACGACCGCAGTTTTGGTGACTTTCTTAGCCTTGATTCTAAGGCTGATTTATCTTGCCGAACGACAACGTAATCCCTTCGGAAGGGTCTACAGTTATTGCGTCGTTTCATATCTGATTTTCCATTTGTGTATCAACGTCGGCATGGTCATCGGGCTATGCCCTGTCATCGGTATACCGCTACCCTTCTTCAGTTACGGCGGTTCTGCGTTATGGGGGTTCACCATCCTTATTTTCATAATGTTGAAGCTGGATGCATCGCGTCGTGAACGTTCCAACTGATGAATCGCACGGGCAGCTCGCCCGGAATCAGCGGGGAGTCGTCCTTAGAAGAACTTCTGACACGCATGAAACTTTTCTCCGCAATTTTGTTTAGATAATAGGGAGGGACGGAGAAATAAACTTATCGAAAACCAAAAAATTCCAAATAACCATGGGAAAGAATAAAAGAGATTTCAAGAAGACCGTCGACGCAATCGGCGCAAACGTATGTGACGACATGATGGTCGTATACTATAATGTCGAGGGTGTCGACAAGGACGCCATCAGCAACTGCATCGGCAAAGTCCTCGGAGCAGTAGGCGCTGCCAAGAGCCACGCCAACATCTTCTTCGACAAGGGTCGTCGTGCCTTCAACGACGAGAAGCAGTATAACGCCGCAAAGCGTGAGTTCTTCAAGTCACTGTTCGTTAAGATCAACAAGGATCTGACCGACGAACTGAACGAGGCCATCAAGGAGTTCAACCACGCCATCCCCGAAGACAAGCGCGACGCAGTCAAGGTTGCCCTGTCTTAAAACTATAAAAAAGAGTCTTGAAGGTACTTTTGAAACTGCCCTGGAACGTCAGGGCTGTTTTGAAGTACCTTTATTTCAATACTTCTCGTAGAAGTAACGGTATCCATATACGGTTCATGGATGTATATGTTTCACGGATGTATATGGTTCATGGATGTATATGTTTCATGGATGTACAGATACCTCTTTACTTCGCGTAGGAGTACC
>CAZUAK010000043.1:0-1342 GCA_964618395.1 uncultured Sangeribacter sp. | reverse complement strand
GGATGTATATGTTTCATGGATGTACAGATACCTCTTTACTTCGCGTAGGAGTACCAATATTTGAAACCTTCTCGTAAAACATAATGAGTCTCTGGAAGAAAATACTCGACCTGTCCGGCTGGAAGTTTGAGGTCGGCGTGCCGTTGCCTGACAAGTGTGTCATCTGCGTTGCGCCCCACACCTCCAACTGGGACTTCATACTCGGATTGTGCGCCTACAGATCGCTTGGGCGCACTGTCAATTTCTTGATGAAGAGTTTCTGGTTTTTCTTCCCGTTGGGTATCCTTATCCGCCACTTGGGCGGTATCCCGGTTCACAGAAAAGGTGGCAAGGGCTCGCTCACCGAGTCGGTGATTGAGAGCTTCAACTCGGCTGCTTACCTGAATCTCGCCGTGACTCCCGAAGGGACCCGGTCTAAGACCGACCGCTGGCATAGCGGTTTCCTGTATATTGCTTACGGTGCGAAAGTGCCCATACTGCTGGCGGTCATCGATTACAAAAACAAAGTGATGACCATCAACGAGACTTATGAACCGACGGGTGACCCGGAACGCGATATGGAAGCCATCAAACGCTACTACTCAGCCTATCCCGAGGCGGGAAGATACCCTGAGAAATTTACAGTCTGATGTCAAAAGATCTGAACGTATGCCTCTTCCCGATGGAGCTTGTCTGGGGGAGTAAGGAGGCGAACCTCAACACACTCAAAGACGGTCTGAAGCGGATACATCCGGATACTGACCTTGTGATTCTGCCCGAAACGTTTTCTACCGGCTTCCCCATGGCCGACAAGGAGACCATCAGGCCAATGGCCGAGCGCAACACCGGTGCCACCATAGACTACCTCAAGGCCCTTTCAAAGAAATACAACGTGGCTCTGGCGGGGTCTTTTGTGGCCGATAGCGGCGGCTCCCTTTACAACCGTGCCTTTGTCATAGAGCCCAATGGCGACGAGACATTCGCCGACAAACGTCACCTTTTCAGCATGGCGAAGGAACACGAACGGTTCTCTCGCGGCCACGGAAGGCTCAAGGTGCGCTACAGAGGGTGGAACATTGCCATGATTGTCTGTTACGACATACGCTTCCCGGCTTGGTGTCGCAATGTAAACAACGAGTACGACCTGCTCATCGCGGTCGCCAACTGGCCTACCGTGAGGGTTGATGCATGGAACAAGCTCATTCCGGCCCGCGCGATAGAAAACGAGGCCTATGTGTGCGCCGTCGACTGCATAGGCACTGACCCGAACGGTTTCGAGTATGACGGCTCCTCGATGGTCGTCGACTTCAAAGGCAAAGACATTTCCGTGCGCAACGAGAACGGCATGATATACGCCACGCTG
>CAZUAK010000042.1:0-14307 GCA_964618395.1 uncultured Sangeribacter sp. | reverse complement strand
GGAAGTTGGCGGGCTCGTCGAGCACGAGGCCGTCACGGTTGCCGAGGATGTTGGTTGAGAACCAGCCGTTGAGGCCGAGGCAGCGGGTGCCGATGATGGGGGCGAAACCGCTCTTCACGAGAGTCTGGCCGGTCTTGAAGTCCTTGCCTGCGATGGGCATGCCGGTCTTCTCGCTGAGCTCCCACATGGCGGGGATGTCAACGGTGGTGTTGGGAGCACCCATGATGAAGGGAGCGCCCTCGGCGAGTGCTGCGTAAGCGTAGCACATAGAGGGAGCGATGTGCTCTTTGTCGTCAGCCTTCATGGCAGCCTCGAGATCGGCGAGAGTGCCATGGTATTTCATATCGATGGGAACGTAAACCTCGGTAGAAGCAGCCCAGAGCACAACAACGCGGTCAACGCCGGTCTCCTTCTTGAAGTTGCGGATATCCTCGCGGAGCTGCTCGACCATCTCCCAGCGGGTCTTGTTCTCCATGACGTTGTCGCCGTCGAGACGCTTAGCATAGTTCTTGTCGAAGGCGGCCTTCATGGGGACGATCTTCACGAGCTCGTCCTTCACCGGCTCGATGTCCTTCTCTTTGAGGACCTCGGCGTTGAGGGCAGACTCGTACGCATTCACGGGATAAACGTCCCAAGCCGCAAACTCGATGTCGTTGAGGTCTGCGAGAGGAACGATGTCCTTATAGTGAAGATATTTTTTGTCTTCGCCACGACCGACGCGTATCTTGTCATACTGGGTCATGGATCCGATAGGCTTAGCGAGACCTTTGCGTGCCATGAGCACTCCGGTCATAAAAGTAGTTGTCACAGCACCGAGACCTACTACCATTACGCCCAACTTGCCGTTGGGTTTAGCTGCTTTAGTTGCCATTTTTAAAATATTCGTTGTTATATTTTGTTTTTCATGCTATTAACTCCTTTTCTTGCGCATAGTTATACCATACATGAGGTCAATGTACGGACTGTGCGAATAAAAGAGCACGTAAAAGTATAAACGAAACCGCAAACAGCCAAAAAAAACAGATGAAAAGAATGATTTACGAATGTTAATAATTGTTAAGACGATTTTCCCTTATCTTTTTTTCCGATTTTTTGGTCAATTCAGCGCATCTCACTCCCCCTTCGGCTCGAGCAGCGCCGTGACGTCCATGTCGCGCTTGGGCGAGCGGTCGTGGCGGTATTTGGGCAGCGGGTTGGCGGCGGCCGCCGAGTGGCGCCGGCGGTTGCGGACAATGTCTATGGCCTTATAGATGGCCTGCCTCATCGAGGTCGGGTCGGCGATGCCTTTGCCGGCCACGTCGTAGCCCGAGCCATGGTCAGGCGACGTGCGGACAAAGGGTAGTCCGGCGGTATAGTTGACGCCATACTCCCCGGCCAGGGCCTTGAAGGGGGCGAGCCCCTGGTCATGGTACATGGCCACGATACCGTCGAACTTTCGGAACGTGCCGTTGCCGAAGAATCCGTCGGCGGCGTACGGTCCGAAGGCGAGGATGCCTTTCTTTACGCACTCGGCTATGGCCGGCTCGATGTGGTCTATCTCCTCGCTGCCCAACAGGCCGTTGTCACCATTGTGGGGATTGAGCGAGAAGACGGCTATGCGGGGACGCTCCATTCCGAAATCCTCCCTGAGCGACTTGTCGAGCGAGACGATTTTCTCGACGACGGCCTCGCGGGTGATTGCGTCGGGCACCTCGCGCAGGGGCTTGTGGGTGGTGACCAGGGCGACGCGAACGTTGTCGTCGAAGAGTATCATCGTGGCGCGCGCACCTTTTCCGAGGCGCGCTTCGAGGAACTCGGTGTGGCCCGGATAGGGGAAGGTGTCGTGGTTATAGACAGTCTTCTTATTTATAGGTGCGGTCACCAATGCGTCGGCGTGTCCCTCCTCAAGGGCTACGCAGGCGGCTTCGAGCGCGTCGGCTGCGGCCAGTCCGGCCTCGGGCGACGGATGGCCCGGAGTGAGCTGCAGGCCTTCGCCGCAGACGTCGACGATGTTTATCCTGCCCTCCTGGGCTTCGGCGGCACTCCCGACGGGGTGCAGCCTCACATCCTCTATCTTGAGGTCATGTATGATTTTCTCGGCTATCTCCACGCTGCCGAAGATGACGGGGGTGCAGAGCTCCTTCATCTCATCGCCGGCGAGGGCGCGGAGGAGCACCTCGTAGCCGATGCCGTTGAAGTCACCGTGGGTGATGGCTATCTTTGGTTTGTGTCTATGTGTATCAGGCATTTTTCTGGTTTTTCTTGGCCGCCAGCATACCGCAGGCCGCCTCGATATCCTCGCCGCGCGATGTTCGG
This sequence comes from uncultured Sangeribacter sp., assembly GCA_964618395.1. GTDB lineage: Bacteria > Bacteroidota > Bacteroidia > Bacteroidales > Muribaculaceae > Lepagella. The sequence goes on along the minus strand of CAZUAK010000042.1, from coordinate 12,012 downwards.
ATGGTGGCGGTGATACCGTGGTCGTTGAGTATGTTCCGGAACATTATCATCCTCTCCTCGCTACAGGGTTTGAGGTCGATGCCCGGGATGGCGTGATAACGGATAAGGTTTACGCGCGCCGGCAGGTCTCCGATGAGCTTGGCCAGCATCTTGGCGTGTGCGACATCGTCGTTGACGCCGCGCCACATTATATATTCGAGCGACAGCCGCCGCTGTCCGCTGAAGTCGTAGCTGCCGAGGAGCTTCATGACCGAAGAGAGGGGCCAGGCCTTCTGGGCGGGCATCATGGACTCGCGCTGGGCGGTGTCGGCTGAGTGTACGCTGACGGCCACGTGGACCTTGGTCTTTTCGAGCAGGTCCTTGAGCTCTGGCATCTTTCCGACCGTGGAGACGGTGATGCGCTTGGGGCTCCAGGCCATTCCCCAGGGGGCGGTCATGATTTCGATGACCTTGAGGACCTCCTTGAGGTTGTCGAGCGGCTCGCCCATCCCCATGAAGACGACGTTCGTCAGGGGTGTCATCGCCGCCTGGCCTTTCTTGGGAGCGGGCGGGATGGAGAGTATCTGGTTGATGATGGCGGCCGCCGAGAGGTTTGCCTTGAAGCCGAGCTTGCCGGTGGCGCAGAAGTAGCAGTTCATCTTGCAGCCGACCTGCGAGGAAACGCAGAGCGTAGCCCGGTCCTTGTCGGGGATATATACGCTTTCATACGCCTTGGCGGGGCCTTCGCGAAACAGGTATTTCACCGTCCCGTCGACCGACTTGGAACTCGCCTCCGGGGCCTCGCGGCCTACGCAGTATTCGGATTCGAGAAATTCGATGTTCTTCTTCGATATATTGGTCATCTCGGCGAACGAGGTGACTTTCTTGTCATAGAGCCACTGAGCGAGTTGTTTGGCCACGAAGCGCGGCATACCGCCCTTGGCCGTCACCTCTTCGAGTTCGGCCAGGGTCTTCCCTATCAGCGGTTTCTTTGCAGATTCACTCATAATTCTGAATTATTTGCAAAAATAGCGAAAAAAGCCGACAGCCACAAATAAACGTCCTGCCCGAAAGCGGACAGGACGTTATATCTTGGTTTTGGGGCTTGCCTAAACGTATGTTTAAGGTGCCGGCGCAGTGGGTTATTTCTCGCCGCCTTCGAACTTGTAAGTGTTGTTCTTGACGGGCTCGGAGCCGCGGAGCATGGCGGGGAAGTCGGGGTTGACCATCTGCTGATACTGGCGGTCGTAGCTTTCGGCGTTGTAGGGGAAGTCCTGCTTGGCGGTGCCGGTCACTACGTAGCCGTAAACACCGTTGTCGTCGCTGATGACGTAGAGCTTCTTGTCGGCAGCGGTACCGGCGATGCGGCCCATGGCCTCACCGGGAACGACCATGCCGTTGCGGCCGAAGCGGAAGGCTTCGATCTCAGTGGGCTCGACGCTCATGTTGCGGGCCACGTCGGCTACAGACTTCGCGTTCTTCTTATACTCGGCCACGAGAGCCTTGCCGGCCTTCTGACGTCTTACCTTCTCGGTGAGCATCTGCTTGACCTCCTTATTCGAGACGGGGATGTAGTCGTCATAGGCAGCGTTGACGGCGGCGGCATAGAGCATCGGGGCGGCGGCGTCCTTGTTCTCGAAGATTTCGCTGACATCACCGGCTTCGGCGTCGATGACAATCCAGCGGGCAACCTTGCGGCTGTCGGGCCAGTAACCCTGATAGCTGGGGATTGCGGGCACGGACGGAGTCACGGCCACCGGCATCACGTTGTATCCCTCCTTCTGGGCGTTCTCGGCGAACTTCTCCGGAGTGTTGTTTGCGGCGAGGAACTTCTCAAGCTTGTTGCGTGCCTCAGCCACGGTCGCGGTGCTGGGGTTGAGGGCGTAAGAAGCCTCCTCATACTCGTAAACCTCAACCGGGGCGTTCTTCTTCACGATTTTGCCGATCATTGCGCCCTGGGGCGTGGTGGCGAGGATGGCATAGTTACCGCCGGCGTTGTTGAGCGAGTCCATCATGGCCGGCTCGATGGCGTTTGTAGCGCCGTCAGCGGTGAAGAGGGGAATCCAGTAGTTTGTCTGGGCCATCACACTGTCGGCGGGGAAGACCTTAGAGATGCTGTCGGCAGCCAGACCGCTGTTGAGGCGCGCGAGCACCTTTGCAGGGAGGTTGGTTCCGGCCACGTTGACGATGTTGAGCTGGATGGAGTCGAGCTCGGCGCGGCGCTTGCCCATCTTGACCACGGTGAAGCCGGAGATGGTCTCGCTGATGATGCTGACAGAGTCCTTAGGTGCGTTGAGTACATAGTTCTTGACGGCGCCGGCGGGGAGGTCGGCGGCGCGGAGCTGATGGCGGGCCATGACTACGCCCTCCTTGCGGAGGTCGGCGGGCAGGGTGGCTCCGCTGTCACGCAGGGCAGCCACGGTCTTCTTGGCCAGGGCGGCAGAGGCGGCGCGGTCGGCGTCAGAGGGACGGATGGGAACGGCGATTACTGAAGCCTCCTTGGTCGGCTCGTTCACGCGGAAGAGGTTCTTCTCCTTATTGTATGCGTCGGCAACCTCAGCGTCAGACACGGGATACTTCTTCTCGTCGAGCTGGCCGTAGGGACGGTATGCGAGGCTGACCTTGCGGGTGTCTACAAAGTCGTTGAACAGGGCCTTGCGGTCGAGGTCATTTGCGCGGACCGAGCCAGCCACGAGCTGGGCGTAGGTGTTGCGCTTGACCATCTTGGCGGTTTTCTGTTCCATGGCGAGCCAGGCGCGCTTGAAGGGCTCAGCCTGGGCCTCGGTCAGGCCGTTTGCGGTAGGTTTGAAAATCACTTCGTAGGCCTGGGCCGGGGTGCTGACATTGATGCCTGCACTCTGGAGCTGACGCATGATGTTCTGCAGGTCCTCACTGTTGATGGGGTTCTCCAGGATATAATAACGGAGGCGGTCGGGACCTACCTTGATGCCGAGGCGTTCTGCGCCGTTGTCAAGGAGTTTGTTTGTCAGGAGTTCTTCGACAGCGAGCTGAGACATGATCTGGGTGTCGAAGTTGGCATACTGCTGGGGGTTCTGACGGCGGGCCTCCTCGAGGCGGTGGTTGAGCTCCTCACGCTTTGCCTGATACTCATTGATGTCGATTTTGGCGTCTCCGACTTTGGCCACTGTCGTGTGATCGCCAAAGAGGTTACGGCTGTTGGTCAGCGCGTCGCCTACGATGAAGGCAAGCAGCGCGAGACCGATGATGACGATCAGGAACACTGACTTGCTTCTGATTTTCTCTAATGTTGCCATTCTTTATAGCTGTTGTGTTTGTATTATTTCGTTTCAGTGACCTGTTCTTCCGTCTCAGACGGGGTCTGTGTCAGGCGGGACGGGTCTTGTGCCCTTTATTCTCTTTTGAAGAAATACTTTAGCACGCAAAATTAATACTTTTAAAAGAAATCCCCAACTATTTAGGTGATGAGTTGGGGATTTTTTCGAAAAAATAACGTATTCGGGGTCTTATTTCAGGCCGAACGCCTCGCGCACCTTGTCGACATAGTCAAGCTTCTCCCAGGTGAAGAGTTCCACCTCCCTGGTCAGAGGCTCGCCGTTGTCATAGCGCGAGGTGAATGTCTTGGTGACCGTCATCGGCTCGCGGCCCACGTGGCCGTAGGCTGCGGTTTCGCGGTATATCGGCTCCCGGAGCTTTAGACGCTCCTCAATGGCCTTCGGGGTCATCGGGAAGATTTCCTTCACCTTTTCGGCCACCTGCGAGTCGGTCAGTCCGGTCTTGCCGGTGCCGTATGTGTTGACGAAGATGCTGACCGGCTCGGCCTTGCCGATGGCGTAGGCCACCTCGACGAGCACCTCGTCGGCCACGCCGGCGGCCACGAGGTTCTTGGCGATGTGACGGCTGGCGTAGGCGGCAGAGCGGTCAACCTTCGAGGGGTCCTTGCCCGAGAAGGCGCCGCCGCCGTGTGCGCCGCGTCCGCCGTATGTGTCGACGATGATCTTGCGTCCCGTCAGGCCCGTGTCGGCATGGGGGCCGCCGAGGACGAACTTGCCGGTCGGATTCACATGGAGCGTGAGTTTGTCGATGTCGAGCATCGCCTGCTGTTCGGGGCTGAGCTTGGCCTTTACGCGCGGAAGCAGGATCTCCTTGACGTCGTTGCGTATGATTTCGAGCATGCGCTCGTCGGCTGCGCGGCGTGCCTCGTCGGTGTCGTCGAGCGGCTCGACAAAGTCATCGTGCTGGGTGGAGACGACGATGGTGTGGACGCGCATCGGTTTGCCGTTGTCGTCATATTCCACTGTCACCTGGCTCTTGGCGTCGGGGCGGAGATAGGTGGTGAGCTTGCCCTTGCGGTAGTATGTCATCTCCTTGCCCTCGCGGCGGATGGCGGCGAGCTCGCGCATGATGAGGTGGGCGAGGTCGAGGGTGAGGGGCATATAGTTTTCGGTCTCGTTGACGGCATAGCCGAACATCATCCCCTGGTCGCCGGCGCCCTGCTCCTTGCTTTCGTCCTCGTCGACGCCGCGACCTATGTCGCGGCTCTGCTCGTGGATTGTCGACAGGATTCCGCACGAGTCGCCGTCAAAGCGGTATGCGCCGCGGTTGTAGCCTATGTCGCAGATGAGTTTGCGCACAACGCCGTGGATATCTATATATGAATCGCTGGTCACCTCGCCGGCGATGACCACCTGGCCGGTGGTGGCGAGAGATTCGATAGCGACGCGAGACTTGGGGTCGCGCGCGAGGAACTCATCGAGAAGCGCATCGCTGATCTGGTCACAGACCTTGTCGGGATGTCCCTCGGATACGGATTCGGATGTAAATAAGTAGCTCATTACAGGTATGGTAAGGTTAAAAAAAATCGCATTGAAGGCCGCGGGGCCACCCAATGCGTCAACGTTATCAGCCGTCATCTCCGGGAACTTGCGGGCGACGCCGCCCGAGGGGCGAAGGTCGCGCACAGTCGCGTGACGGTGAGCAGTTTTAGCATTTTTTCGGGTGGTTGCAAGCAGCCAAATTTATCCACCTTGACCGACTCGGTCGCGACCCTCGGAGGGCGCGGCGCCTCGGTTTTCGACTACAAAGTTACAACTTTTTTCCCGTCCGGGCAACTTCTTAACATTTTTATTATTAATTTTACACTTCCTTTTGAGGCCCCGGCCCAACAGACTTTTCTCAAAACGAATCACGACATCGGTCAACACAATGAGTAAGATCAATCAAATCAAACGCATGATGGTCATCGTCAATCCCATTTCGGGCACCCACTCGAAAGAGGGAATCGGCGCATTGATAAGTAAGGAGCTGAGAAAGTCGGGCTATGTCGTGGAGCTGCGCCACACCACGGCCGGGGGCGACGCGGCGAATTGGGCGGCCGAGGCGGCCGAGAAGGGCTACTACGGCGTGGTGGTCTGTGGCGGCGACGGCACGGTCAACGAGGCGGCGCGCGGCCTCATCGGTAGCCGCACCGCCCTGGGCATCATCCCCATGGGCTCCGGAAACGGCCTGGCGCGACACCTCCAGGTCCCCATCAACCTCAAGGGGGCCCTCAAGGTGATTGGAGAGAACCGCATCCTCGACTGCGACTACGGGACAGCCAACGGCAAACCCTTCTTCTGCACCTTCGGCGTCGGGTATGACGCCATCGTGACCGAGAAGTTCAACAAGATGCCGACGCGGGGACTGAGCCAGTATATCCGCACCCTGCTCGACGAGTTTCCGACCTATAAGGGAGAGGAGTATAAAATACTTGTCAACGGCAACGTCCTGACCGACAAGGCACTGCTCATAGCGGTGTGTAACGCCTCGCAGTATGGCAACAACGCCTATATCGCACCGGAGGCCTCGATAAAGGACGGGCTGCTGGATGTGACCATCATCCACACCGGCAACGCCATCAACCGCGCCCTGGCGGGGCTCGACGTGCTGGTCGGACTCATCGGAAAGACCACGAAGAGCACCACCATCCGCACGGCCGAGGTCACCATCATCCGCAAACACAAAGGTCCGGTCCACCTTGACGGCGAACCGGACACCATGCTTGAACGCATCGATGTGGAGTGTCATCCGGGACGGCTGAGGCTCTTCACGACAGCGCGCAAGAGCCACTACCGGACGTTCCTGTCCCCGAAGATACCCATCATCTCGCCCATCGTGCTCGGCACGCTCGACGTGATGTACAAGATCGGCAACCTCTTCACCCCCAAACGCAAATAACGTTAGGCTGCGACCCTCAGCAGGCTGATATTTTATGAGTCGGGGCCTAAACCTTCCGCAGGGCGTAGGTCTTCTCCCTGAGGTAGCGCCCCAGCGCGTCGGGATTCCCCTTGAAGCGCTCCTGCTCCTCGGGCATTATCGGCTCGCCGATGGTCACGCGCATCTTCTTGTAGCGTTTCTTGAAAAGCTCGCGCGGCAGCATCGCCGTGCGCAGCTGCCAGCACAGGTGACCCATGAGGTTGAACAGCCACGAGTTGTTTCCGTGAAAATAAACCGGAATGATGGGCACCTTGGCCTTGGCGATGATCTGGAGCACGTTTTCCTGCCACGGACGGTCTACCAGCTCACCCTTGAGGTTGGTCTTGCTCATGGCCCCGGCCGGGAAAAAGCCGACGGGCTCGCCTGAGCGCAACATCTTCACCACCTCGCGGATACCGTTGATTGACACCTTCTTCTTCTCCGGGTCGTGAGAGGCCATCGGGTCGACGGCTATGAAGTTGGGACGCATGGCCGACAGGCGGTTGAGGAACATGTTGACCATGACTTTGAATTTCGGACGGTGGCGCGTGATGATGTATATCAGCATGATGCCGTCTATGGAGCCGAAGGGATGATTGCTGACCGTGATGAAGGGGCCCTCCTTGAAGCGGTCGAGGATATCCTCGTTGTCAACGGTGAGGTCTATGTGGAAATCGTCGTCTATGAGATGACGCGCAAACTCCCCGCCCTGGGTGAAACACCATTTTCCGTGCACTCGGTTGACCTCGTCCATCCTTATGAGGTGAAGGACCCAATTGACCAGTTTCTCATGACCTTTCAGTTTGGGGACCATCTCTACGACATCGTCATAGTTGATGACGTCCGGACGCACTCCGGGGTGTTCTATCGCCGGGTCGGCGCTGTGGTGAACCGGTTTGGGCTGTGATTCAGTCTCTTCTATGTTTTCAGAGTGTAAAGCCATCAGGATCTAAGTAGTTCTTAAAAATTAATCGACAGTAAGTAGTTTTTTAAACCTTGAGCTATAAAACTTATTCTCGCTTGCCACTCCGGGATTGTCATTCAGTCGCTTAGCTCGCTAAGCTCCTTCATTCCGCACCCGGATTGCCTAAGCGAGAAGTAAGTTTTATATGCTCATTAATTTTTAAGAACTACTTATCTGAGTTTTCAGGAAATGTATCGTATATATCTTTGGATGAAACGCCCGAAGGCCGGTATCTTCATCAGTCCGTACTCGAAGACGACGAACCCCACCAGAGCGCAGGTGATGCCGAGCAGTACGTCGATGACATAATGGTGTGAGGAGTAGACGGCGGTGAACCATATCCCCAAGGTCACTATGCCGAGAATCACGCGCCATGTCCACGAGGAGCGCCCGCGCACGGCGTAGATGAAGGCCACCAATGTGTACGCGCTGTGGAGCGAGGGGACGGCGGCGAAGACGTTGGCGTTGCGCTCATAGAGTCCGTGGAAGACCGAGAGGCCCGTCATCGAGTCGAACCGGCCCAGGCCGGCCACGGAGCCCGGCGTGCCGGGGATGGCCTCGAAGCCGTGCATGGCGACATACCACGGCGGAGCGGCGGGGTGGATATAGTATCCCGCGAAACCTATCAGGTTGACTAACAGGAAGACAAGGGCAAAATGGAGGTAAACGCCTTTCTTACCGGTGAAGTAGAGCCAGAGGCCGAAGAAGACCGGCAGCGGCACCCAGCAGAGGTAGAAGAGGCCGGCCAGGAAGTCCATCACCTTGGAGTTGTGGATGGCGAAGAACTCGTTGGGGGTCAGCACTCCCGAGACGGTCTCGATGCCGAACAGCGACTTCTCGGTGTTGTAGAGGCCGGAGGTGTCGACGGGATTGACTTCGTAGTTTGGGAGCAGGTTCATCCAGTCGTAAGAGATGGCGAAGACTATGAAGGGGAGCAGTGCCACACAGAGGCGGCGCGTCGGACCGGAGACAAAGAAGAGTCCGGCGATGAGCACCCCCATGACGGCATGCTCGGGCCTGAAACCGATAAAGAGGGAGGTCACGGCCAGCCATACGGCCAACGTAATCACGCAGGCCCAGACCTCGCCGGCGGTCGGGCGGTTGGAGCGCGGTCCTCGCTCCAGCCTCGCGTCGCGCGGTGCGTATTCCCCTCCTTTATTTCTATGCTTTTTCATCATTCAACAGATGTCGGGTCTTGTTTTTCTGCCGTTGGGCAGATGGTGTCGGGCTTTATTTGCTGCCGTTGAGCAGGCGCTTGCAGTGTGCTATGCGGGCGCAGGCAGTGAGGTTGGCGAAGACGGCTATGACAGAGACGGCCCCGAACAGTATCCAGTTGGGCCACTCCTCCGGGCGGTCAAGCGACTGGCCGACGATACCGGTCACCAGTACGCCGAGTGTCAGCACCACCACCCTCTCGGGGCGCTGCATGAACCCTATCTTGCACTCCAGGCCGAGGCCTTCGGCGCGGGCGCGGACATAGCTGACCATGATGCTGCCGACAAGGGCCAGGAACGTGATGAGCGCACCCAGGAGGTTGTCTATCTGCATGAAGTAGTAGGCGGTGCCGCCGAGTGTGAAGAGCTCGCAGTAGCGGTCGAGCACCGAGTCGTACATTGCGCCGAAGACGCTCGTCATGTTGCCGAGTCGCGCCACCTGACCGTCGAGCATGTCAAAGATGGAGAAGCCGATGATGAGGCATCCGGCCAGAGTCAGCAGCCAGTAGTGGATCTCACCGCACTGACCGGCCAGCCAGCCGGCATATACCAGCACGGCCGCAGCCGCTACGTTTCCCAAAAACCCTATCGTGGTGACCATGTTCGGCGTGACGCCGATGCGTATCATGAAGCGCACGAAGGGGTTGATGACACAATATATTCCCTGCTGAAGGCCATCGCGCATTTTCTTGGCCGACGTTTTTACAGACATTATATTTATATTATTGCTTTTACAAACTGTTTGTAGACTATAGTCTTTTTGAAAAAGGCTTTGTGAGATTTAGACCCCGTTTCAAAAACATGGAGGTCTTATATCTTTGACTTGAGCGTGAAGAAGTCCATCAGGTGGATGGCATACTGGTCAAAGCGTGTCTTGCGGTAGACGAAGATACGCTGAAAGACGAAGTTCCAGCCGAGCGAGACGGCCAGCGACGTGATGAGTCGCGCGGCGGCGAAGTTTCCGTCAGGACGGAAGCCGAGCGACCTCAGGAAGTGCCACTTGTCAAAGAGGTGATAGAGGAACTGTGTGCCCAGCGAGTTGAGCAGCAGCGAGCCGACCCAGATGATGCAGTATTTGACGATGACCGCCTTCCAGGGCACGCCCTGGGCATGGAACGTGAACTTGTAGTTGATGATGCAGTTGAGCACGCCGCCGAAGATGGCGCCCAAGGCGGTGGCCAGCCAGGGGGTGAGCCCCAGCCACGAGAAGAGCACGAACGAGAGGCCCATGTCTATCCACGAGGCGGCCTGTGAGCTGACCGTAGAGCGCAGGAAGGTGAAGAACAGCCCGTTGCTGTGAAGCGCCTTCTCGCCCAGTTGTTTCACAGCCTCCACATTGTGATGATGTGGATGTTGAGGTTCGCTCTGAGCCTGTTCCGTCTGGGCCGCGGCCTTCTGGGGCTGCGGCGCTTCCTGGTTCGGCTCTTGTCTGTCCGGCTCTTGTTTGTCGGTCATGGGTTTCTTCTTTTTGGATTCGGGAACGGCTGCCGTCAAGGGAGCGTGAAGAGGTTTATGAGTATCATGATCATGGCGGCGAGCAGGCCGGCGGCGATGTCGTCGGCCATCATCCCCCACCCTCCGGGGAGCTTCTCGAGGCTGCGGATGCCGAGCGGCTTGAATATGTCGAAGAGGCGGAAGAGGATGAGCGCCACCAGTATCTCCCACCAGGGGACAAAGGCCACGCCCATGCAGAGCGGCAGCATCGACACCCACTGGCCGACGGTCTCGTCGACACAGGCCACGACGGGGTCTTTCCCCCAGTACTTCTCAGACTCGTTGCTGGCCCATGTGCCGGCTATGCCGACGACCACTATCGCCAGGGAGGTGACCAGAAAGTCGACCGTCGGCGAGGCCCACAGATAGAGCGGAAGCCAGAGCGCCACACCCAGGATGGCGCCCCACGTCCCGGGCGCGACGGGGAGGTAGCCGACCCCCAGAGAGGTGGCTATCATGCGCGGAAACATGGGGAAATCCTTGTCGGTTATGTTCTTAGGCCAGCGTGCCTTCCAGTTCATCAGTACCTTATGTTGGGTTCGGGACCGTACTGGTTGTCACCGGGCTGACTGGGTTTGCAGAGCCACACAATCAGTATGATGATACCCACCAGTGGGATGAAGCACAGCAGCCACCACCAGCCGCTGCGGCCGATGTCATGAAGGCGGCGGAAGAAGAGTCCGGCGCTGGGCAGGAAGATAAACAGGCTCCAGAAGTAGTCGAGGCCGGTCCAGAAGGTGAACTGCACGTCGGTGATTCCGGCGGCGGCGTTCTGAAAGATGGTGCCGTATGACGGTATGGCGATTATCCACCCCACGATGGCAGTGAACAGATACCACCACCAGTATTCCGAGCGCGACGCGCGACCGGAGAAGTTGCAGTAGTTCTTGAAGCCTCGGCTGATGGCCTCGCCGAATGGTACTTGGTATTGATACATAGATCTAAGGAGATTTCGTGTTTGTTTTATGTGTTTTTGGATAATTGGCAAAGATAAGCAATATTTCGATACGCACCAAATTTGAAATAAGTCATAAGTAACAGTGAATAGTGAATAAGACCACGACTAAATCCAACTTTTGAGGGGGACAGTGTGTTATGGATTTATATCATCATCTAATTGAAAAGTACTATGAACAGACACTCACTTCTTCAGAAAACGGTTTTAGGAACTATTCTCGCCGGCACGCTGCTCACGGGCACGGGCTGTACGGCGATCAAAAATACATGGTCCAATATGTCTGACGCGGGTCAGGGCGCGACTGCGGGCGGCCTCGGCGGCGCAGCTGTCGGAGCCGGCATCGGCTCGCTCATCGGCGGCGGCAAGGGCACATGGATAGGCGCCCTCGTGGGCGCGGCGCTCGGCTCAGGCACGGGTGCGCTGGTCGGCAACGCCATGGACAAGCAGAAGGCGGCCCTGGAGCAGGAGCTGGCCCAGGTGAAGGGTCAGGTGGCCCAGAACACCTCTGACATTGCGGCCAACCGCGAGCAGATAGACGCCAACACCAAGGCCATTAACGACATCAAGGTCGAGATGGTGAAGGACAGCAACAACCTTGACGCCATCAAGCTTGTCATGGGTGACGCGGTGCTCTTCCCCACTGGCTCCTATACCCTTTCGGCCGCTGCCGAGGCTACGCTGAGCCGCGTGGCCTATAATCTGGAGCAGTTCCCCAACACGGACGTGACCGTGATTGGATATACGGACAACACCGGCACGGAGCAGGTGAACCAGACGCTGTCTCTGGAACGCGCCGAGAGTGTGGTGAACTATCTGGAGTCTGCCGGAGTAGCGCCCAAACGTCTGAAGGCCATCGGCCGCGGCTGGAATGACCCCGTGGCGAGCAACGCCACAGCAGCCGGTCGCGCGCAGAACCGCCGCGTAGAAATCTACATCACGGCCAACAAGGCCATGATTGAGCAGGCTCAGCAGTCGCGCTGACGCACCCCGGAAAAACCATTGCACTTCTTATTGGAAACTTTCAAAAAATAAAAGACAAAAAATAATTTCCGAACTATTTTGCGGTTCGGAAATTATTTTGTAATTTTGCAGTCGCTAAGCGCAAGAAACACCGTCAACCGACGGTGAGCGTAAGGCCATCGGGGTGTAGCACAGTTGGTTAGCGCGCTACGTTCGGGACGTAGAGGTCG
>CAZUAK010000041.1:0-14929 GCA_964618395.1 uncultured Sangeribacter sp. | reverse complement strand
AGATACGCCGCATCAAGAACGCCCTGCGCGAGGCCATGCAGTTCTATGTCCAGCTACAGAAGAGCGGCTTCAACATCAGCTTCGTCGACATCGGCGGAGGTCTCGGCGTCGACTATGACGGGACGCGCTCCTCGCGCGGAGAGAGCTCGATGAACTACTCCATCCAGGAGTATGTCAACGATGCCGTCTCGGCCCTTGTGGACGTCTGCCAGAAAAACGACCTTCCCCACCCCAACATCATCACCGAGAGCGGTCGGTCGCTGACCGCCCACCACTCGGTGCTCATCATCGAGACACTCGAGACGACTCAGCTTCCGTTATGGAACGACAACGAGGAACTGCCCGAGGATGCCCATGAGCTCTCGCGCGAGCTGTATACCATCTGGGACAACATCAACCCCTCGCGAGTGTTCGAGGACTGGCACGACGCCCTCCAGATTCGCGAGGAGGCGCTCGAGCTCTTCAGCCTCGGTCTGCTCGACCTCAAGACGCGTGCTCAGGTCGAGAAGTTGTTCTGGTCCGTGGCGCGTGACGTCCACAGCATCACTGGCTCGATGAAACACCCGCCGGAGGAGCTGAAGAAAGTGGCCCGCATGCTCCCGGAGAAGTATTTCTGCAACTTCTCCCTCTTCCAGTCGCTCCCTGACAGCTGGGCGATAGACCAGATGTTCCCCATCATGCCCATAGACCGGCTCGACGAGAAGCCCAACCGTGTCTGCACAATCCAGGACATCACCTGTGACTCTGACGGCAAGATTGCCCACTTCGTCGCTCCGCAGGGAACGTCCCACTCGCTGCCCGTGCACGCTCTGAGGGCCAATGAACCTTACTATCTCGGGGTCTTCCTTGTCGGCGCGTATCAGGAGATACTCGGCGACCTCCACAACCTCTTCGGAGACACGAGCGCCGTTCACATAGCCCTGACCAAGGACGGACACGAGATCCAGCAGATAATCGACGGTGAGCCGGTGGCCGACGTTCTTGACTACGTTGAATACAATCCCAAGAAACTTGTCCGCAACGTGGAGACCTGGGTGACAGCCTCGATGAAGGCCGGAAAGATAACCGCCGAAGAGGGGCGTCAGTTCCTGAACAACTACCGTTCGGGCCTCTATGGCATCACCTATCTTGAACGCGACTGATGGGTATCGTTCAGCACATAACCGAAGCTTTGGCTCCGGCCGAAGAAAAGTTCGATTTTACCGAATTGACCGCGATGAAGGAGCAGCGCGCTCCCTCATCGCGTTTTTTTCTACGCCTCGCCTACCGCGGCGCCCCCTTCCATGGATGGCAGCGTCAGCCTAACGCTCCGAGTGTCCAGCAGACCTTGGAGGAGGCCCTCTCCAAAATCTTGCGCCGGGAGATAACCCTGACCGGCGCGGGGCGGACCGATGCGGGCGTGAACGCGGCCGAGATGTATGCCCACTTTGACTATTACGGCCTCCTGCCGGAGTCGGGCAAATTCTTGCGCTCGCTCAACCTGATGGTCGGGCGCGACATAGCCGTCTATGACGTCATTCCCGTCCACGCCGATGCCCACGCTCGGTTTGACGCGACGTCGAGGACCTACAAGTATTTCGTCAACCTGGCCAAGAACCCCTTCAACTACCCGCTGAGCTGGCTGGCTACTTCGCCACTCGATGTCGAGGCGATGAACCGTGCGGCCGAGGTGCTTTTGGAGACGGAAGACTTCACGTCTTTCGCTAAACTGCACACCGACAACAAGACCAATATTTGCCATGTCACCCACACCCGGTGGGAATATGAGAACGGTCAGTTGGTGTTCACCATATCGGCCAACCGTTTTCTGCGCAACATGGTGCGCTCGATAGTCGGCACGCTCGTCGACGTCGGACGCGGGAAACTGTCGCTGGATGGCTTCCGCAAGGTCATAGAGCGCAAAGACCGCTGTGCTGCCTCAACCTCAATGCCTGGCGAAGCGTTATTCCTTTGGAGGATAGAGTATCAGTACCTATAGGACAACAGGGAGCTCTGTGAGAACTGTGAGTTCTATGGGTTCTCTGAGATCTCCCAGTGCTCCCAGTGCTCCCAAAAACTAAAACAATATGACCCCTGTCGAACAAGAAATCAGAGAGCTCCGCGACTTTCTGAACTATCACAACCATAGATATTACGTCCTGAACGATCCGGAAATATCGGACAAGGATTTCGATATGGCCCTCAAGAAACTCGAGAGCCTCGAAAACGAGCATCCAGAGTTCTTCGACCCCCTCTCGCCCACTCAGCGCGTGGGCTCTGACCTCACGAAAGGGTTTGAGCACATCATCCACGAAAGGCCGATGATGTCTCTGTCAAACACCTACTCTATCGAGGAAGTCGACGAGTGGTTCGACAGGGTGAAGAAAGGACTTGACGGCGAGAAGTTCGATGTCGTCGGCGAGATGAAGTTCGACGGTACCTCGATTTCCATAACATACGAAAACGGTCGACTCGTCCGCGCCGTCACCCGCGGTGATGGCACGCAGGGCGATGACGTGACGCGAAACGTAAAGACCATACGCAGTATTCCGCTGGTGCTTCAGCCGGGCGACTGGCCGGAAAAGTTCGAGATTCGCGGCGAGATACTCATGCCGTGGAAGGTGTTCGACGAGCTCAACAAGGAACGCGCCTATAACGAAGAGCCGCTTTTCGCCAATCCGCGAAACGCCGCGTCGGGTACGCTGAAGACCCAGGACCCGCGCGAGGTGGCCCGCCGACATCTCGACGCCCGATTCTATTACCTGCTGAGCGACGACCTCCCCTTTGACAACCACTACGACAACATGCTCGCCGCGAGGTCGTGGGGCTTCAAGGTTTCGTCGGCCATGCAGCTACTCCACTCGCTCGAGGAGGTCAACGAGTTTATAAACTACTGGGACACCGAGCGCAAGAACCTCCCGGTGGCCACCGACGGACTTGTGTTCAAGGTCAACTCGCTGCGTCAGCAGATGAACCTCGGATACACGGCCAAGTCTCCGCGCTGGGCCATAGCCTATAAGTTCAATCCCGAGAACGCCTGCACGCGGCTGCGCTTCGTCTCTTTCGAGACGGGCCGCATGGGTATCGTCACTCCCGTTGCCAACCTTGAGCCGGTCCAGTTGTCAGGAACCATCGTGAAGCGTGCGTCGCTCCACAATGCCGACATCATCAAGGAGTTGGGTATCCATCAGGGTGACTGGCTCTATGTCGAGAAGGGTGGCGAGATTATACCGAAGATAACCGGGGTCGATACATCTCGGCGCGAGCCGGATGCCGCCCCGATAGAGTTTGTGACAAAGTGTCCCGAGTGCGGAACGGAGCTTGTCTCGGAGCCCGATGAGGCTGCCTGGAGATGTCCGAACCGTTACGGCTGCCGTCCGCAGATAACGGGGCGCATCGAGCACTTCTGTGCGCGGCGGATGATGAACATCGACGGGATCGGCGAGGAAACGGCCGAGTTGCTGTTTGCCTGCGGACTTGTGGAGAATATTGCCGACCTTTATGACCTCTCGGTCGACAAGCTCTCGAAGCTGGACCGCATCGGCGAGAAGAGTGCGCAGAATATCATGAACGGTATTGCGGAGTCGAAGAACGTCCCCTTTGAACGGGTGATCTACGCCCTCTCGATTCCGAACGTCGGCGAGACGACGTCGAAACGTGTAGCCAAGGCGGTTCAGAGCATGGACCGCATGCAGGCGATGATGGTCGAGCAGCTCACAGCCATACCTGACGTGGGTCCAATCATAGCGCAGGGCATTTACGACTATCTCCACGAGGAGGTGAACGAGAAGATTATTGAGCGGTTGAAAGAGGCCGGAGTACAGATGTCGCTCTCGGAAGACAAGCTTGCCCCGGCGGGCGATAAGCTCGCGGGGAAGACAATCGTCATTTCGGGCACCTTCTCCCACCACAGCCGAGACGAATACAAGGAGCTCATAGAGCGCGAAGGGGGCAAGAATGCCGGAAGCATCTCGAAGAAGACCTCCTTCGTCCTGGCCGGAGAGAACATGGGACCGGCCAAATACGAAAAGTGTCAATCCCTCAACATCCCCATCATCTCCGAAGACGACTTCCTCAAGATGATTGGCGAGTAAGTGAAAACCTAAAACCTAAACTATGACCCAGGCAGAATTTCAATCATACCGCTTTGACTCAAAGATGGATCCGAGCGACGAACAGTTAGGTCAGCTGATGGAAAAAGCGGCTGAAAAGGTTAGGGAGAGTAACCGCGCGTCAAACGAAAAATTCTTCGCAGAACTCCGTCGGGCAAGTGAGGAAGCCAAGAAGCGCGTATTGCTCGGCGTGTTATGAAAGGAGGACACGATGTGCCAATCCCCAAAATCATATCGCGTTACATAAAGTCTATCGCCAACTGCGCAGAAATCGCTCCCATTGTAGACCGACTCTATGTTTATGACAATTCACTCGAAGATAAAAAAGCTATGCCATTATTCCGTCTCCGCAACGGAAGCATAGGCAAACAATACGTTAAAAAGGTGCCTGAATGGGCACAAAATATCCTGCCGAATGGCGTGAAAGATGTTTGAGAGAACGTACAAGAGACGATCGCACATCCTACCGGCACCGTTCCATGCGTAGCGACGATACCGCGTTAGCGGTATGCCAGTGGTAGCCTATGGTGAGCGCCGCGTTAGCGGTGCGTAACCATAGGTCCCCGACGACACCCACCCCCTCCCAGCACCGCGTCAGCGGTGCGACTACAACATCGATGCATCCAACTCATAAATACTTATTTTATAGACTTCTATCCAGGCCGGCCCTTATAACGTCACTCCCCAAAACCAAAAAAATGAAAAATATTTTCAAAAATAGTTGCACATATCAAAAATAACCACTAATTTTGCAACGTAATCAAGTCGTAAGACGAGATGAATCACCTGGGGCATTAGCTCATCTGGCTAGAGCGTTTGACTGGCAGTCAAGAGGTGACCAGTTCGAGTCTGGTATGCTCCACATTTAACTGAAAACCAACTGTTTACTAAACACTCAGTAAACGTTGGTTTTCAGTTTTTTAATTGATAATCTTGCGGTTAGGCCGACGGCAAGAACCAAGAAACACAGTCCTCTTTTGCAGCCTTTTATCAGCATAAGGCCAGCTTCTTCAAAATTTGTGCACATTTTGTGACACAAACCTCACGAGAATATAGTGTTTCATAAAGTGTCACTCTTGGGGCACGTTTGCCTCAAGAATGACACTGCAAATTTACGAAAAACTTCATCTCCACAAATAAAACACATAAAGCATTGTAGCGCAGGTTTCCAGCCTGCCACGAGTACTTCCAGTCTATACCAAAGACTTCGGGCAGGCTGGAAGCCTGCGCTACAATGCTTTATCGGTAGAGACCGGAGGGGAAGGGTATTGGTGTGTGGGCGGATGGGACACCCTATTTAGGGTATTTGGTGGGTGGGGTGAAATATGGTGGGGAAAGTTTTCGTTTATGTAAATGATAATGTTTGTAATTACGCATATTGTTTTCTACTCCATATCATGTTGACCGAACTACTTTCTGAGATTAATCTGCAGGGCCTCGGCGTGGGGCTGGCAACGTTTCTCATTATCGGGATTTTCCATCCTCTGGTGATTAAGGGTGAGTATTACCTGGGCCAACGGGTTAACTGGTTTTTCGCCCTCGGTGGCGTGGTGAGCCTGTTCGCCTCGCTCTATATGACCGGCACGATGTCTATCCTCATGGGAGTCACGGCGTTCTCCTGCTTCTGGTCTATCCTCGAGGTGCGCGAGCAGCGCGAACGCGTCCGCAAGGGCTGGTTCCCCGAAAACCCAAAACGCACCGGTAAACCCATTATTAAATAACCTGGGACTTAAAAGATACTGTCCCACGTAGATTCGGACGGAGCGTAGTCCTCTTTACGCGGGATGAGGGGGCGATTATCTTTGAAGAAGATGAGATTATCTGAACTGAAACCGGGCCAGAAGGCCGTCATTACCAAGATATTGGGTCACGGAGCTTTCCGTAAGCGCGTGATGGAGATGGGGTTTGTCCGCGGACGCGAGGTGACGACTATCCTCAACGCACCGCTGATGGACCCGGTCAAGTATTCGCTGATGGACTATGAGGTGTCGCTGCGCCGCAATGAGGCTAAACTCATCGAGATTGTCAGCCTCGAGGAATGGCAGAACCACGAGCACAGGAAACTGACCAAAGTCCATACCCGTGAACATGACTCTCATGACGACCTCGACATCCGTCAGGACCGTATCATCAATATTGCGCTGGTCGGCAACCCCAACTGCGGAAAGACCTCGCTGTTCAATATCGTCTCCGGCGCACATGAGCGCGTCGGGAATTATGCCGGCGTGACCGTCGGTGCAAAGGCGGGGACACTGAAATACAAGGGTTACCGCTTCAATGTCGTCGACCTTCCCGGCACCTATTCCCTATCGGCCTACTCACCCGAGGAAATCTACGTCACCCGCTATCTGCAAAGCGAGACGCCCGACGTGATTGTCAACGTTGCCGTGGCCTCCAACCTTGAGCGCAACCTCTACCTGACCACCGAGCTTATCGACATGAACCGCTCGATGGTCATCGCGCTCAACATGTTCGACGAGCTCGAAAAGAGCGAGGCCGTGCTCGACTATGAGCACCTGGCGCGGATGATCGGTGTACCGATTGTGCCGACCGTGGCCGCCACGGGACGCGGTGTCGAGAAACTGCTCGACACCATCATCGAGGTCTATGAGCTTCGCAACCCCGTTACGCGTCATATCCATGTCGTGGGCCGTCCCGAACTCGAGCAGGCCATTCAGTCCGTCAAGGAGGCCATAAAAAAAGACGAGGCCATCCCACACCACTTCTCTCCGCGTTATCTCGCCGTCAAGCTCCTCGAAGGTGACCCGGAGATTACCCGCGAGATTGAGGAGACCAAGAACGGGCGTGCCATCGTGGCCTTGCGCGACAAGGAGGCCGAGCGGCTCAAGCGTGAACTGAACGATGACCCGCAGACCATCATTGCCGCTGAGAAATACGGTTTCATCCAAGGTGCGTTGACCGAGACGCTCGAGGGAAACCTGAAACATGACGAGAAGACGACCAAGATAATCGACAGTATCGTGACCAGCCGGCTTTTCGGGTTCCCGCTCTTCTTCGGCGTAATGATACTCATGTTCTGGGCGACGTTCCAGATTGGCTCCTACCCCATGGAGTGGATCGAGGCGCTGATAACATGGATTTCGAACATTATCGGCAAGGTGATGCCCGACGGACCGTTGAAAGACCTGATTCTCGACGGCATCATCGGAGGTGTCGGCGGCGTGATCGTGTTCCTCCCCAACATCCTCATTCTCTACGCTTTCATATCGTTTATGGAGGACTCGGGATATATGGCGCGCGTGGCCTTCATCATGGACCGCATGATGCACAAGATGGGGCTTCACGGAAAGTCGTTCATTCCGCTGGTCATGGGCTTCGGCTGTAACGTCCCGGCCATCATGTCGACCCGAATCATCGAGAGCAAATCGAGCCGCCTGATAACCATCCTCGTCAATCCCTTCATGAGCTGCTCGGCCCGAATACCGATTTACGTGCTCCTTGTGGGAGCCTTCTTCCCGACCCACGGGACATGGGTATTCTTCGGGCTCTATCTGCTCGGCATAATCGTGGCGGTCATCACGGCCCGTCTGTTGAGAAAATTCTACTTCAAGAAAGACGAGACACCGTTCGTCATGGAGCTTCCCCCCTACCGCATGCCGACAGCCAAGGCCACGGTGAGGAACATGTGGACCAAGGCCCGTCAGTACCTTCAGAAGATGGGTGGCTTGATTCTCGTAGCGTCGATTATCATCTGGGCACTGAGCTACTTCCCCCGATACAGTGCGGACCAGGTGCCGGAAGAGTTCATCACCGAGGCACTCGCCGACATGCCGGAGTCCACCTTGCAGAGCCATACGCCCGAGGAGCTTCGCGAGCTTTGCGTCGCCCAATATCAGGAGAACCATTCGATTCTGTCGAACATCGGCCGCTTTATAGAGCCGGTTGTGAAACCGTTGGAGTTCGACTGGAAGATAGGCGTCTCGCTCATGGCCGGCTGCGCCGCTAAGGAGGTTGTCGTTTCTACCCTCGGAGTCCTGTTTGTCGGCGACGATGACGCCGAGGCACTCAGCCAGAGGCTGTCGATGGTGTCGCCGGTGACGGGTAAGGCCCCCTTCACCCATGCCACTGCCCTTGCTTTCATGGTCTTCGTGCTCCTCTACTTCCCCTGCATCGCCACTATAACGGCCATCTACCGCGAAACCGGCTCGTGGAAGTACCCGTTGTTCTCCATCCTCTACAACACGGGTCTGGCCTGGGTGCTCGCCTGGCTGACCCTGCGCATCTGCCTCCTGTTCTAAAGCAGCGAAATATTTTTTGGAGAGTAGTGAACTTTTTTCATGGATATCAGTGTTATATGTACATCACGAATCTACTAAAACCATATCTATGAGAAAGTATTATGCGGAGTTCTTCGGGACAATGTTCCTGGTACTCCTTGCCTGCGGTTCGGCCGTGCTTGCAGGACCCGCCATCGGCACCCTTGGTATCGGACTCTGTTTCGGCCTCGTCCTTTTCGGGCTGTGCTACTCTATCGGCGGCATCTCTGGCTGTCATGTAAACCCGGCGGTATCGTTCGGCGTGTGGCTGACCGACAAGAACTTCACGTTCAAGGAGATGATAGGCTACTGGATTGCCCAGCTTTTGGGAGCGGGCGTTGGCGCCGCCTTCCTGTGGTGGCTCTCTGACTTCGGGCTCTTCGGCCAGGAAGGCCAGCTCTACAACTTCGGAGGCATCACGGAACACATCGGATTCACCGACAACATGTCATATCTCGCCACGAATGTACTTCAGACCGGCGTGACATGGCAGATGGCCCTTCTGACTGAAATACTCTTCACCTTCCTCTTCGTATTCGTTGTTCTCGGTGCAACCTCCAAATTCGGTAACAGCACTGCAGCCGGCGCCGCCATCGGCCTCACCTTAGGCCTTGTGAACATTGCCGGCATCCCCGTTGACAACTGCTCGGTTAACCCCGCGCGCAGCTTCGGCCCCGCCCTGTTCAGTACCAACGCATGGCCTGACTTCTGGATCATGGTTGTCGGTCCGCTCGTAGGCGCACTCATCGCCGCAGTGGTATGGCGCGCCATAGCCTCCGGCCGTGCCCCCGAAGAGACAGAGAACGAAATCAATATCGACGGTAAGGCTCTCTAAAACACCGTATTAATAAACGAGTCTTGAGATACGTCCACATAAAACCAACTGAGAGGCACTCTCAGGCCAAACGCATAATCGAGTCGGAGCGACAAATCGCTCCGACTCTTTTTGTA
This sequence comes from uncultured Sangeribacter sp., assembly GCA_964618395.1. Taxonomy (GTDB): domain Bacteria; phylum Bacteroidota; class Bacteroidia; order Bacteroidales; family Muribaculaceae; genus Lepagella. The sequence goes on along the minus strand of CAZUAK010000041.1, from coordinate 5,610 downwards.
TCACCGAAAGAATTTCGTAATTTTGCGGTGTGATGAAGAGAAACCGGGTATTTGCTTTTGTCTGCCTCACCGGCGGGTTTCTGAACGGGTTCGCCGTTTCGGAAGCTCCGGATTCGGTGCGTGCGCTCGACGAGGTTGTCGTCAGCGGTCAGTCGGTGCGCGGCCGCATCGACAACCTGCAGATAGGGGCTGAGAAGCTCGAGCTTACCCGGCTCTACCGCGTGCCGACCATCGGCGGCGAGCGTGACCTCATCAAGTCACTGGCGCTCCTGCCCGGTGTCCGTAGCGAGGGCGACGGCGGGGGCGGCTTCGAGGTGCGCGGCGGCAACGCCTCGCAGAACCTTGTCCTGCTCGACGGCATCACCCTCTACAACCCCGCCCACGTCATGGGCATCTTCTCCACCTTCAACGACAAGGCAATCTCAAAGGCCACACTCTTCAAGGGACCGTTCCCGACGGTATACGGCGGAGCAACAGCCGGAGTGCTCGAAACCTCCCTGGCAAACGGAGACCCCGAACAATGGCACGCCGCCGCCACGGTCGGCATCCTTGCCGCAAAGGCCTCGGTCGAGGGTCCCATTGTCAAAGACAAGCTCACCTTCGCCGTGACAGGTCGGCGGTCGTATGTCGATGTCTTTCTCCAGATGATTCCGAAATACCGCTCCACGGTCATGAACTTCTATGACGTGACGGCGAAACTGCGGTGGACCCCCTCGTCGGCCCATATCATTGACGGCTCCTTCTTCATCAGCCGCGACAACATGGCCATAGACAATGTGATGGGCATGTACTGGGGAAACCTCGGCGCCTCGCTCAACTGGGTGGCGCGCGCCGGAGACCGTGTCTCCTTCACCACCACCTTTGCTTACGACCAATATACCCCGAAGATGGAGATGCTGATGCTCGATCTCGACCAGGTCATCAAGACCGGTATCCGGACATGGTCGCTCAACGAGCAGGTGCGTCTCGACCTCTCCGACACCCATTCGCTTCAGCCCGGGTTCAGGTCAGAGTTCATCAACGTCAAGTCGGGAGACTGGCAGTTCGACGCCAACCGAGAACGCGAGGAACGGTCTGTATGGGACAACTCCCTGTGGGTCAACTACGAGGGACACTTCTCGGACCGCTGGGAGGCGGTGGCCGGTGTGCGTCTCGACCTGACCTCGGTCATGATCTCCGGACGGTTCCGCTCTTTCGAGTCTGTTAACCTGACCGCTCCCCTCTTCAAGGCGAAGACCTATACCGACCTTCAACCGCGTGCGAGCCTGAAGTTCAACATCAACGAGAACCATAACCTGAAGGCCGGCTTCGGCACGGCCATGCAGAACCTGCACTCCATACGCTCGACGGCCACGAGCTTCCCCTTTGACCGCGTGGCGCTGACGAGTTATGAGGTCAAGCCCGAACGGGCCATCCAGTACGGCTTGGGATACAGCGGTATGACCGCCGACGGAGCGTTCGACTGGTCGGCAGAAGCCTACTATAAAGACCTGAACCATGTCTATGACTTCAAGGACGGCGTCACGATCTTTTCGTCGATAGACCTTCAGTCACTCATCCTCGGCGGTCGCGGCCGGAGCTACGGTCTGGAGCTGATGTTCCGCAAAAACACGGGACGTCTGACCGGATGGGTCGCCTATACCCTCTCGCACACCCAGACAAAAATCGAGGGCATAAACGGCGGGAAATGGTATAACGCCTCGAACGACCGCCGGCATGACCTCTCGGTGGCGGCGTCCTACAAACTGAACAAGCACTGGGACTTCTCGGCCTCGTGGATATTCATGACCGGTCAGCCGCTGACGGCCCCGGATGTGAAATATGAGCTTTCGGGAATGACGATATACTACTACTCTCAGCGCAACGGCTACCGCACGCCCCCTGTTCACCGGCTCGACATCGGAGCGACATACACCCATGTGGGCAAGAAATTTACCTACGAGTGGAACTTCGGCGTCTACAACACCTACTGCCGCTACAACCCGTATGTGGTCTATTTTGAAGACGACCCGACAAAGCCCTCCGGGACCCGCGCCGTCTCTCAGGCAATGTATGGCCTGATACCTTCAGTTTCCTACACCCTCTCTTTCTGAGACCAACGTATCACCAGCTCAAATGAAAACGAAATATCTGACTGCGCTACTGATTCCGCTCTTTTTCACGTCGTGTGAGAAAGAACTGGATTTCGAGTATCATGAGATAGAGCCGCTTACGGTTATCGAGGGTCTGCTGACTCCGGAGGGTGTGAAGGTCGGGCTGACCTTGACCACTCCCATGGGTGAGCCGATGGACCGCACGCACCTGACAGATGCGGAGGTCTCGCTCACTGACCTTACACTGGGTCTGTCTTACAGCCTCACTCCCGACGAGGAGGGATATTTCTGTAACAGTGTCGAGGGTGTCGCGGGCCATGAATACCGGCTGAGCGTGGCGCGCGAAGGAGCGACGCATACGGCAGAGACGGTCATGTTTGCGCCGGTACGGATTGAGTCGGCCGATTTCAGCTGGATACGGATGCCCTATGACCATGTCTCCACGCTCAAGGTCATATATAACGACGACAGGGAGATACGCGGAGAGTGTTTCTGGATAAAGATATACCGCAACGGCGAGATTTACAAGTGGGCGGTTCAGGACGACCGTACCTCTGCCAACGGTGAGATGTCATTCGTCTCGATGATGAGCCGTCAGGACCTCTCGGAAGAGGAGGACGACGAGGCGTTGCGCGAGGGAGACGTGGTGACCGTGGAGGTTGAGCGGATTTCTCGCACCATGAACGACTACTTGGATGCCATAGGCAATGACAGCAGCGGCCCGGCGATGTTCACCGGTCCGAAGGTGCTCGGGTATTTCCTCGCCACGTCGCCCGTGAGTGTGTCGATAGACTATCATCCCGACGAGATACCTTATTATCATTGACCCAGGCTCAAGGCAATCAACTATCCTATCCTTGATACACAAGGATTTAATTAGACCTCAATCCCCCATCCAATCATGAACCAACGCGAGAAAAGGATATACAAGGTGACGCTTATCGGCTCGGTTGTGAACGCCCTGCTGATAGTGTTGAAGTTTGTCGCCGGCTTCCTCGGGAAGAGTTCGGCGCTTGTGGCCGACGCCGTCCACTCACTGAGCGACTTCGCCTCTGACGTCATAATCCTCGTTTTTGTCAAGATAGCGGGCAAGCCGAAAGACCGTGGCCACGAATACGGACACGGCAAGTTTGAGACTCTTGCTACGGTTATAGTCGGGCTGATGCTCATCGGAGCGGGTATCGGCCTGATGATAAACGGCATAGAAATCATTATACGCTATGCTCACGGCGAGACCCTCGAAAGGCCGACAATCATTGCGCTGATTGTGGCGCTTGTCTCGATAGTGTCTAAAGAGTGGCTGTACAGATATACGCTGAAGGTCGGCAAGGAAGAGAACTCGCAGGCCGTGGTGGCCAATGCGTGGCATCACCGCAGTGACGCCGTTTCGTCGTTGGGTACGCTTATCGGTATAGCCGGAGCAATGTTTTTGGGCGATCACTGGAGGGTCTTGGACCCCATCGCCGCCGTTCTGGTCAGCCTGCTGGTAGTCAAAAGCGGCTATGACATTGTGAAACCGAGCATAAACGAGCTGCTTGAGGCGTCGCTCCCGGAGAAGCAGCAGGATGAGATTCTGAGTATCGTCAAGGGGGTCCCGGGGATTCAGGATGTGCACAACCTGCGCACGCGCCGGATAGGGAACGACATAGCGGTGGACATGCACGCGAAGATGGACGGCAACCTGACGCTGACTGCCGCCCACGAGATAGCCACCAAGGCAGAGAAGGCCCTAAAAAAGGCCTACGGAGACAACTCCTTCATCAACATCCACATGGAGCCGGCCAAAGACTCCACCTCATCCTCCGTTAATAATTAAATAAGTATGGCAGATATTATTAAAATAGAAGACGTAAAAAGCACATTAGTGTTAGTGAGAGGTCAGAACGTTATCTTGGCTTCGGATGTCGCTAAGCTCTATGGAGTTGAAACCAAGGTAATTAATCAGGCGGTAAAGAATAATCCTGATAAATTCCCTCAGGGTTTCATATATGATCTTACGAAAGAGGAATGGTCTGTTCTAAGGTCAAAATTTTTGACCTTAGAACCACATCCGGGTAAGGGAAAATATCCCAAATACCTACCTAAGGCCTTTACTGAAAGAGGATTGTATATGCTGGCCACCATACTGAAAAGTCATATTGCGACCCAAACCACGTTAGCAATTGTAAATACTTTTGCTGAGGTTCGAGACCTAAAAAGAAATTTATTGGAAGTGCATGATGCCTCTTCTTTGGAACAAAAGAAGAAAGGCATGACGCGCATAGGTGATATACTCGCTGATCTAATCATGCCGGATCTGGAGACCACCGAGACACAATCATCTTTAGAGTTCAACTTTGTCATAGGGAAGCTAAAGCATTCGATAACTCGCCAGCGAAAGAGTGACAACACAGACCTCATTCTAAGAGAAAAAGTCGAGTTTGCAAAAAGATTGATCTCAAAGGGATTCCACGAAGAAGAGGTAATCGAATTAGCCGGTCTGTCAGAAGAAGACATCCATAAACTCAAGAGCTTAATATGACATGTTAGTGTACCTATGATTACGCACCGCTACGCGGCGCTCACCATAGGTACCATTGGCATACCGTTGACGCGGTGCCTCCGCTACGCGTGGAATGAGCCTCGGTGATTGTGTCTGTACATCGTCACTTGACGGCGGTCATTGCGTCGATTAGGTCTTGGTAGTTGGTGACCTTGTGGTACTTGACGTTGTCGGTTGAGATTTCTTTGAAGAGCTGGGTGCAGCAGTCTATCTTGGCATTCTCTATTGCGTTGAGCTGCATTGAGAGGAGCGAGCCCTTGGTTTCCGCTATGAAGAAAATGTGCTTGACGTCGCCCTTCTGCATCGCTATCGCCCAGTCGGGGGCGTAGTTGCCTACCGGCGTGGGGATATGGAATGTGCGCGGAAGTTTCGCATAAACCACAACTTCCTCAGCCTCGTCGAGGTCGTGGGCGAAGTCGCGCTCACCTTTGCTGTCCGAGACAACATAGTCGGTGATATGCTTCGAGGTCTGAATAGCCTTGTCGAAGTCGGCACGACTCGCGGCGGTGAATATGTCGGAGTCATATTTGCCGTCGGTCAGATGATAGTGGATGTGGTCAACTATCATCGTGGCTTTCTGCTCGCGGATTATCTGCACGACCTTACGGATAAATTCTTCGGGGTTGTTGCGGAACAGGGCGAGTTTCGCCGGGCGCAACCCCTGAAGGATTTTGGCTGCGGTGCGACGGGTGATGTTGGCACCTTTCGCAACCTGCCCGATAAGGTCATACTTCACTGACGATGTGGAGACATCGGTCAGTTCGTTGGAAGTGGACTTGGTGTTGCCAAACTCCGTAACCTCCTGCGCGTCCTGCTGCCCCTCAATCTTGATGTAGCGGAGCGTGCGCACCTTCAACTCGTCAGAGTTGAGATGCAGGATAGCGTTCTTGATAAGTTCGTCGGTGTCGTAACTTACCGTATAGACATACTGATGGTTGATGGCGTTCCAGAGAGCCTGAAACTCCGGCTTGGCAA
>CAZUAK010000040.1:0-15112 GCA_964618395.1 uncultured Sangeribacter sp. | reverse complement strand
GAGCAGGCTGGAAGCCTGCGCTACAATGCTTTATCTGTTTGTTCGGGGGCGGTAGATGCCGGGGCGCACAATGTATTTCTGGGTGAAATAGGCCAGGAGGGCGTAGCCCGCCGTCAGGCCCCAGAGCCAGTGGTAGTCCGTGGCTACCTGCGAGAGGTTCGCACCGTTGGCGTTCATGCGGATAAAGCCCTGCACTCCCCACGTCGCCGGAACCAAGTCGCTGAAGATGGTCCATACCGGGCCCATGGCGTAACGCGGCCACGTCAGTCCGGACAGGAACAGGAAGATGACCGACGTCACCACCCAGATGACGAAGATGCTCTCACGCTCGTGAACGACACCCTGAAGTGAAAGCCCCATGAATATGGAGGCCAGCACCATCGGGAGGATGAAGATGAATATCTCCAAGACATTCCCCTCCATCGGGAAGGAAAACATCATCGGGACATAATGGAGTATATAGAACGTGGGGACGATAATCAGCGTCAGGTAGGCCGCGGCCTGGCCGAGCATGGAGGCCAATACCGAAGGCGTGTCTACTGTGCCGAGATAGCCGGTGAGCGCCGGATTCTCGCGCTTGGCCCCACCGGCCATGCCGATGGCGAGCATGAGGGACTGCTGGAGGATGAGGACGATGACGCCGGGCATGATGAACGAGTCGAAGCCGCTCTCCAGGTTACCCATGACGATGTTCTTCACCGGCATGGGGTCGCCGCCGGGGGCGATGGTGGCCGCCAGGGGCGCTATGCGGTTTACGTCGTCAGACATTATCTCAGCCCCCATCTCGGCCGCCACGTTTGTGGCGGCGACCAGAAAGCCGCGATAGCGCAGCAGCAGCGACATGTCGCTGTATATGACGGCGTTGGCCGGCTCGCCCCGTCCGCACTTGCGTCCGAAGCCAACCGGGACTTCCAGAATGGCGAAACAGTCCCCGCTGTTCATGGCCCGACGGGCCTCGCTCAGGTCCGTGGCATAACCGATGACGTAGGCCTCCTGACAGGCGTCAAGGCTGCGCACGAGCTCGCGGCTCTTCGCCGTCCGGTCATGGTCGACCACTATCATCTTCACGTCCCTGACCAGCTCGGGATTGTATATCAGTGAGTAGATGATGGGATAGGCCAGCGGGAGGAGGAAGATGAATATCACCAGACCCTGGTCATGGAAGATCATCCGGAACTCCTTGAGGTAGACATCGAATATCTGCTTGAAAAATTTCATCTTGAAAGGGGGCGCTTAAGGCGCATAGACGGGTTTGAGATACTCTTTCTTCAAACGCCAAACCATGGTCAGCGGCAGCAGCATGAAGAGGATATAGGCCACGAAATACCAGCGCGAGTAGTAGAGCGGCAGCCCGTTGAGCGCGTCGTTGATATATATCAGGAAGTTATACCTCACCGGGTAAATCCACGAGAAGATGCCTATCGCTCCGTACATGCTCTCGTAAGGGAACGAGAAGCAGCCGAGCGAGAAGGCGAGGATACCCAACAGGGCCGATATGGAGAGCGACAGGCGCAGGCTCGGAAGCACGCAGAAGAGGAAGATGGCGAAGCCCTGACAGGCCAGGACGAACATCAGCTCGCTGACCGTCAGCCAGAACAGGGAGCCGTAGACCGGATAGCCGCTCCAGCCGAACAGCCACCCCTCCATGAAGAGGGCCATCACCCACCATATTATGGTCTGCGGGAGCAGTTTCGCCGTCAAGGCCCTCAGAATCGACCCTCGGGCCATCTGCATCAGGCGTATCGAGCCGCCGTACTTTATCTCCTGGCCGAGGCTGAAACAGGTGATGAGGAATATCATCAGCTCCAGCACGCCCGGGATGAAGGAGTTGCCCAGATAGACGCCATAGTTCATCTCGGGGTTGCCCAGCCCGCGGACGGTGATGTTGACCGGCTGCAGCAGGCTGCGGACCGTCCCCTCCTCGACCCCGACCGCCTCGGCGACACCCATGACGACGCCGGCCTTGGTGTAGAGGGCCGTGGTCTTGAACGACTTGAAGAGAAGCGACGCCGGGACGAAATAGGTCATGTTCGTGTAGAAGGTGATGACCGGGGCCTTGCCGCTCATCAGGTCGCGCTCGAAGTTCTCGGGGATGATGAAATAGCCGTAGACCTTGCCCTCCTGCATGAGGTGGCGCGCCTGGGTATAGCTGTTGCAGGCATACTTCAGGTCAACCATCTGCATCGTCCCCAACTGGGCCGTCAGGTTACGCGCCAGTGCTGAACCGTCCTTGTCGACCATGGCGGCGGGCGCCTTTACCGGCAGCCCCTCTTCCATCTCTGACGAAAGGAGCAGGAAACAGAAGCACGGCAGCAGGAAGAACCCCACCCAGTAGAGCGGACGCCGGACAAGCTGAAGGACCGAGAGCTTGAATATGGAACCGAAAGCGGACATCCTTTATTTCTCTACGCCTTTATAAATGACCGACATACCGGGGCGGAAGCCGTCGATGGGCTTCGACGGACGGGCCTTGATCTGGAAGGTGCGGGCGTCATAGTCGCCCGTGGACTTGGTCGCCTGCCAGTTGGCATACGTTCCGAGATCCTTGATATAGAAGACGGTGAGCACCTCGTCTTTGTCGAGGGCCGGGATGTGTACACGTATCTTGGAGCCGGTGCGGATATCCTTCAGCAGTGTCTCGCGGACATTGAACACGGCCCAGTGGTCAGCGGTCTGGAGTGTCATAAGCGGTGCGCCGGTGGCGACCAACTCGCTGATGTTGGGATAGATGACGGTGATTTCACCGTCGTCGGGAGCGACGAGATACTGGTCTTCAAGAAGGGCGTCGACCTCCTTGACGCCACCTTTGGCGACGGTCACCATGGCCTGGGCGGCCTCCTTATCCTCTTTCTGCGCTCCGGCCACGGCGAGTTCATACTGGCTCTTGGCTGCGGCTTCGCCGGCCACGGCCGCATCGTATGCCGCCTTAGCCTCATCGCGCTTCTGCTCGGAGATGACACCCTCGCGGAAGAGGTTCTCCATGCGTTTGTAGGTCTTCCCGGCGATTCCGGAGGCTGCCTTCGCCTGGTTCCAGAGGTCGCGCGCGGCCGAGATTATCTGGGTTCGCGTTCCGGCATCGACCTTCTTGTTGGCGGCGTTGGCTGCTGTCTCCATCGCCTCGGCCTGTTCCATCTTCGCGTCGAGCAGCGAGGAGTGGATGCGCACGAGCGTGTCGCCCTTCTTCACGCGCTGGCCCTCTTCGACATAGATGGCCACGACGCGCCCCGGCATCTTGCCCGAAATGCGGACCTCGGTCGCGTCGCCCATGCCCTGGACCGTGTCCGGGATGGGCTTGATGAAGAGGAATCCGGCCACGGCCATGGCGGCGATGACCAGGAGGATGACGAGGATGGTGAGGATCAGACCCTTGTCCTTGGCCGATACGGCCGTCGGGTCGTTGGCGCTGTTCATCGCGCCGTTGGTTGTATTTTGGTTCATGGAAGTGTGATTTTCAGATTCATGACCCCTCCTTGCCGGAGGCCTTATCGGTGACCAGACCCGGCGCTGCTGTACGGAGGGTTAAGGGAGATGTTGACCAGGCCTTACAGACGCGTGTCTTTCATGAGCGTGCCCATGACCTTCGAGAGGTAGGTCCGGCACAGGCGGATGCCTATCTCGGAGTCGATGCGCTCTGAGTTGGCCTTGACCCAGGCTGTCTGGGCGGCGATGACGTCGTCTGCGGTCAGCACCCCCTCGCGGAAACCTACCTGCGCGTTGTGGAGGTTGCTGTCGGCGCTCTTCATGTTGTTCATCGCCATGTCATATATCTTATAGGCTTCGTCAAACGAGTATTTCGCCTGGCTCACCTGCAGGTCAACCTTCTCTTCGAGGTCCTCTATCAGCAGGTTCTGGGCCTTTGTGGCCGACTGGGCGGCGCGGTACTTGTAGTAGTTTCCGCCCCAGTGGATAAGGGGGATGGTGACCATCGCCCCGACGCTGAAGCCGCCGCCGAACTTCTTCTCGAAACCGTGGTTGACGTTGGGATTGGAGAAGGCGTATGTGCCTACGGCCGCCACCTTGGGGAGCATCGTTCCGAGGGCGAGCTTCTCCTGCCCTTTGAGCAGGCTGACACTGTGGCGGAGCGTCTCGAGGTCGCTGCGGTTGGCGTAGACCTCGTTCATGTCCGGGGTGACGACGGGGGCTACGGGTGCGAACTCACTGTTCTCATCCTCCAGCTCGAAGACACTGTTCACGGGCAGCCCGCACAGTTGCGCGAGGGCCATGCGCGCGAGCGAGAGGCCGTTCTCCACCTTGGTTTGAGCGATGCAGGCTTCGTTATAGCTCACCTCGACCGTCAGCACGTCCGACTCCGTGGCCACACCCTCCTTCTTCATCAGCTTGACATTGTGGCGCAGGGAGTCCACAAGGGCCACGAGGCTCTCGGCCAGACGTTTCTTCTCCTTGAGCGAGACCACCAGCCAGTAGGCCTGGTCAACGCTGTAGACCACCTCTTCGACAACCGCCGAACGGGCCGAGCGGGCCATGTTCTCGCCGGCCTTGGCAATGTCGTTGAGGGCCTTTATCTGACCCCCCATAAAGACAGGCTGCGTCAGCGTGAAGGCTCCGGAAAAGACATTGTGCACATCGAAACTCATAGCCTCCTTGGGGATGACGGCCACCTCGTTGGGGATAACCGACCCGGTGGCGGGGTCCTTCACCGGTACGCCGCCGACATTGACCAGGTTATACTGATAGGTCTGCGAGGCGGGGTCGAAAATCATGGTCGGCAGTTTGGCATCCTCGCCCAACAGCTCGATCTGGTTCTGGTTATACATATAGCCGCCGGTGAAGTCAATCCCGGGGAGGTAAGCGCCGAAAGCGGCCTTTTTGGTATATCCCGCGCTCTTGATGTTCTGTTCGGCAATGGCAATCGTCTTGTTGTTGCACACCGCCATAGAGCGGCACGAATCCAACGAGACGACCTGTCCCAAGGCCGGCAGCCCCACAACGAGGGCGAGAGAAACGATAATATGTTTTTTCATCAGTATGCAGATATCTGAACTATCACAAAGATTAGGAGAGGCCTTAGAGAACGTTCCGCCCGATTGTCCACCCGAGGATGACTATCCCGAACAGCAGAATGTTGAGCGGCGTGTGGACCTTCCGGTAGAGTTCCGGGCAGCTCTTGCGACGGAACTCAAGCCACGTCAGAAACCCCAACACCGGGAGCATCAGTATCATGAACGCGTTCCGGTTCCAGGCCTCGCCGAAGTCGCCGTGCATCAGCGCATGGAACGCCCGCTGGCTTCCACACCCCGCACACTCCCATCCGGTAAGCTGGAAGAATGCGCACTTGGGCATCCACCGCGCCTCGGCCGGATCGACCACAAAGTAGACCACGGCCAAAACGACCACGGCGACTGCCACACCGACACCGACCCAACGTTTCATCTTTTAGGCTTAAGGCTTTGGGGTTTAGGTTTAAGGTCTTGGGGGGATTAGGTCTTGGGGTTGGGGTTTGGGTTCCTAACACCTAATTGCCTAACACCGAACCTCTAACACCTAACACCTCAAAGGTTAAAGAACAGGGCGAAGGGAAGGTAAAGGGTGTTGACGAGTACGCCGAGGACGAACGAGACTATAATCCAGATCTCGGCGTTGCGCGACGCGCGCTGAGCTCCTTCATAGTCCCCTTCATAATATTTTGAGCTGACACGCGCCGACATGATGACGGCCACGATGCCGGCAGGAAGACAGCAACATATCAGCGACAGAATCGACCAAAGCATATAGGTCTGGGGCATCACCGGACGCTCTTCGGGTGTGGTCGCGGCCATGGCCGGTCCGGCCGGCTGTACAGGGGCCGCGTGGAACTGCGACTGCCCGAACTGCGGAGGCGTCTGGCTGAATTGCTGCGGCTGAGCACCACCCGCCGACGGCTGACCCGGTGTCTGAGGAGGTGTGACGGGTGCGCCGGCTGCGTGGCCGGTGAAATCTTCGGGCTTGTGCGGAATGCCTAATGCGTCGGCCCACTGCTCATCGGGGCTGACCGGGGGAGGCACCGGCACGGTGACCTGTGTTTCAGTCACGACCTTCTCCCCTTCGTGCTCGCCCTCCGCGGTTTCAATGACGGTTTCTGTCACCGTCTCCGGGACTTCGACAGTCACGGCGTCGCGCTGGGCATCCGTAACGGTCTCTGCCGTCATCTCTCGCAGGCGCTTCACAATGGCGCGGGGAAAGAGCGAGTACTCCTTCTGGTGGATACGCGCCTCCAAAGTCTCGGGGGTGTCCCCTTCGAGCACCGGAACGGTCTCCTGGAGCACAATCGGGCCACCGTCAACCTCGTTGGTGACGATATGGACCGTCACTCCCGACTCCTTCTCGCCGGCGGCGAGCACAGCCTCGTGGACGTTGTGGCCCCACATGCCCGGGCCGCCGAACTTCGGCAGCAGCGAGGGGTGGATGTTGAGGATGCGCCCCTCGTAGGCATTGACGAACTCCTCTTTCAGTATCGAGTTGAATCCGGCCAGGATGACCAGGTCGGGATGATAGTTTGTCTTGATAAAATCGGCGATGACGCCAGGCTGTTCACGCCATTCCTTGCGGGGAAAGTATACCACGGGGATTCCGAGGGCCTCCATCTTGGCCCGTACCAGAGCGTTCTCGCGGTCTGTCAGCAGGGCCTCGACCTTGATGGCCGACCCTTCGGCGAAGACGCGGGCGATGTTGTCGGCATTTGTTCCGCTGCCGGAGGCGAGTATGACGATAGATTTCATAGCTTTCTTTTCTGTCTCACGCCTCGACGCTCTGGAGCGAGACGAGGTGTGCGTAGTGTCCGTTAAGTTCGAGCAGTTCTTCGTGGGTTCCCTGTTCGACAATCTGTCCGTTGTCGACCACACAGATGACGTCGGAGTTGACGATTGTCGAGAGCCTGTGCGCGACGACTATGGTCGTGCGGTCTTGCATCAGGCGTTCGAGCGCCTCCTGGACGAGCCGCTCGCTCTCGGTGTCGAGCGCCGAGGTGGCCTCGTCGAGAATCAGTATCGGGGGATTCTTCAGTATCGAGCGGGCAATGCTTATCCTCTGGCGCTGGCCGCCGGAGAGCAGGCAGCCGCGGTCTCCGACAAGGGTGTTGTATCCCTCCGGAGTCTCCATGATGAAGTCGTGGGCGTTCGCGATGCGCGCGGCGCGCTCCACATCCTCCATCGTCGCCCCCTCGACTCCGAAGGCTATGTTGTTGAAGAACGTGTCGTTAAACAGTATCGCCTCCTGGTTCACGTTGCCCATCAGGGAGCGGAGGTCCTTGGTCTTCCAGTCGCGGACATCGGCGCCGTTGACCCTCACAGACCCCTTCTCGACGTCATAGAAACGCGGAATGAGGTCCACCATCGTAGACTTGCCCGAGCCGGACTGGCCGACAAGCGCCACCCTCTGACCCTCGCGGACCTTGAGGTTGATGTTCTTCAACACGTCGCGCTCGGGCGTGTAGCCGAACGTGACGTCGCGGAACTCGATGGCCGCGTCGCCATCCTCGGTGTCGGCATGCACGCGCAGCGATATGGGAGACGCCGGGTCCTTTATCGGATTCTCGGCCGCCAGTATCTTGTCTATGCGCTCAAGCGACGCGGAGCCCTTCTGGATGGTATACGACACCTTGGCCAGGTCTTTGGCCGGGTTGATGATGGAGTAGAAGATGACCATGTAGTAGATGAACTCCGGGGCGTCGATATGGCTGTCGCCGGCCAGAATCAGCGACCCGCCGAACCACAGCACCATGGCGACGGCTATCGTCCCGAGGAACTCGCTCATCGGGTGCGCCAGCACCTGGCGGCGGTGCATCTGGTTTGAGTGCCTGAAGAAGGACTCGGTCTCGCCGCTGAAGCGGCGGTTCATCTGAGCCTCGGCGTTGAAGGCCTTGACGACACGCAGGCCCCCGATGGTCTCCTCTATCGTCGAGAGGATCGTGCCCCACAGGTTCTGGACCACCATCGACTTCGCCTTGAGCTTCTTGCCGACCGTACCCATCACCCACCCCATCAGGGGGAGCAGCACGAGCACGAACAGGGTCAGACGCCAGCTGATGAAGAGCATCATCGCCAGGCAGGCGATGATCATCACCGGATAGGCGAAGATGGACTGTATCGAGGCCATCACCGAGTTCTCGACCTCGGTCACGTCGCCCGAGATACGCGCCATGATGTCGCCCTTCTTCTCCTGTGAGAAGAAGCCGATGGGGAGCTCCAGTATCTTGCGGTACATCTGGTTGCGGATGTCGCGCACGACCCCGTTGCGCATCGGGATGATGAAGAACTCACCCAGATAGGCCGTGCCCACCTTCAGCCCCGTCATGAGGATAAGTATCAGCGAGAGCACCGCCAGCGCGACACTCGCGCCGTGGTCCTCGATTATCGTCTGGACATACCAGTTGAAGTTGTTGACCGCGACATCCTGAAACTTGCCGTCGGTCAGCTCCATATAGTTATAGTGTACGTTCGTCAGGCCGAAAAGCATCTTCAGTATCGGCATGATGAACGCAAAAGAAAACAGAGTCAACAGGGCCGTGAGGAAGTTGAAAACCATGCTCATGACCATGTTGAACTTATATCGGAAGGCAAATCGCTTCAGGAAATACCAGACGGAAGACACGTTCTTTCAGTTTGGTTCTTTATTGTAAATCGGTTTCTTACGTGAACATGCCTGAGAGGCATGTCCTTACCATTAATTGAAACACCCTCAGAGCGTGTTGTAGAAGGCTATAGAGCCCACGATGCGGTACAGGCCGTAGATGGAGTTGGTGGGCACGTTGAGCGTCGGATAGACGATGTTCAGACTGCGCGCCTCTATCATCTCCCCTTTCTCGCTGGGATAGACCATCTTCACCAGCACTCCGTTCTCGGTGTCTATCACCATGGGGTTTCCCCACGGGATGAAGGCCTTCTCGTTTATCTTCTTGATGAAGATTACCGTCCCGTCGTGGAAGCGGGGCTCCATGCTGTCGCCGCTGACACGGATGGCGAAGTCGGCGTCGGGCACCGGCGCCATTATCTTCTCGCAGTCGCGGGGCTCCACACTGTGGCTCCAGTTCTGGAGGTTGCCGGCGTATGCGGCCACGGGCAACAGGGGCACCTCATATTTCGATGTGTTCTTCTTGGTCGGTGTCGCGGGGTCTACCGTCATCGGACCCACCCCATAGACCAGCCAGTCGCGGTTGAGGTCGGGACACACCGTGGAGAGCTGCTGAAGCTTCGCCAGCGAGAGGCCCTTTCTCATCGCTCCTACGTATGTCGCGGAGACACCCATTCGGTTTGCGAACTCCACCTGAGACATACCTTTCATTTTCAGATATTTCTGCAGACGACCCTTAACAGTCGTTTCGTCATAGACCTTGTTCTTTGCCATGAAAGCGCGGATATTTTCTTTGCGTTAGTATTTTAGTTTACAGTCTGTCGGTCAGCCGCCCGGCCGGGGGTATTCCTGCGGGACATGACAGCGTTGTTTCTGCCGTCAATGCCAATTTACCGTCCTCCCGGTCTCCGGTCCGCCTAATTTCGCAAACGGAAAGCGACGATCCCGACGTGTCAGACCCCGTTTCAAAAAAACGGAGTATTAGAAATGTTGGGGTAAAGTTAGCAATTTTCTATGTTACCGCAAAACATTTCGTTATGTATGATTGAAGAAACTTTTGAAATTTCCCGCGCCCGCGTCTGGGCGAGGGCTGAGGTTGATTTCCAGTCGATGGTCGCCTTTCACGGCGAACCGTGCCGGCTCGAGAACCTCGCCTCGGCACTCGATGAGTGTCCCGAGCTGTTTGAGTCTGAGTGGAGTCACCGCTGTTCTGAGGTTGCGACGCGCCTCTGCGCCATGAAGTCGCTCGAGATTCTGCCGACCATTTTCCGTTTCCGCCTTGAGATTCCTGACGATGTCTCGTCCGGTGTGGGGGCGATGGTCAGGTCGCTGGCCGAGGCTTACCTCGCGCGGACCCTGCTGGGATTGTGGATAGACTGCCGCCGCCCGGAACTGGCCTGGCCGTGGAGGGCCGAGGCGGAGAAAATCCTCGAGACCTTGGGCGAAGCGGCCGGCTTTATCCACGCTCGCCCCTTCGGGCGCCGAATACTTCACTTTCCCTGAGCTCAAGGCCTTTATCCCTGAGCTCAAGGCCCTCGAGAACCCGGGGGAGCGCCTCTTCAAGGCGTGGAAAGGCCTTGATTGAGTCGTGAAAGACTATCACCGAGCCGTCGCGCATGTTGTCGAGGACGTTCGCGGCGACCTGACGCGCGGTCTGCGTCTTGTCGAAGTCGCGGCTGACGATGTCGAAAAACACCACTTCGTACCCTTCGAGCCGAAGGGCAAGCAACTGTAACGGACGGATATAGCCGTGAGGAGGCCTGAAAAGCCTGCTCGCGGCCATATCCGTCTGTTCTTTATATATGTTCTCTCGCACAACGCTGGCTGTCGCCACGGAGTTGGCACCGTTTATTGACTCATGGATGGCACCGTGAATCGCAAGGTGGGCCTTGCGCACATCCTCGACGTATGTCACCGTCCATGACTTATAGCCGGGGCGGTGACGGTGCGCGTGATTGGCCACGAGGTGGCCTCGGCGGCGAACCTCCTCGACCAGCTCGGGATAGCGCAGGGCGTTCTCACCGACCATGAAGAAGGTGGCCTTCACGCCATAGCGGTCAAGCATGTCGAGCACCCAGGGCGTGACCTCGGGCACAGGCCCGTCGTCAAAGGTCAGGTAGACGCGCCCGCACGGCGCCGGCGTGGCCGGCATCCGCATCTTCTCGGCCTGACGGTCATCCGTCAGACGGAAGATGGCCGAGGGGGCCATCATGCGCAACCACCACGGTGCCTTTACAATCACTTCCCTTTCGCTTTTCTGTCGGCTTCGTACTTCACGAACTCGGGATACTTCCGAAGTTCATCCAGTGTGCCGCCGTTTTCAAGATAGTAGTCGATGACGTCCGGAAGACCTTCCTCAACCATCCTCTCCTCCTCGCTCAGATACTGCAGCGAGTCTTCGGGGACGGTCTGGACGTGGTTGTAGACCTCGGCATACTGTGCGATGGCCACTGCGAGCTTATCGAGTGTCATCGGCTCGTCTTCCGACAAACCGCTGTCCTGGCCGTAGCGCGCGTTGTTATAGGCCTCATACATCTGCTTGAGCGTCTCGGGGTTGAGGCGGTTCTCCTTCATTATGCGCTCCAGAGTGGCCTTGCTTCCACCCTCCTTGAGGTATATCTCGGCGATATGCCAGTAGAGATAGGGGGCGTACTGGCTCTCGTAGGTCAGCGAGGGGTTGCCGAACGAGGCGTTCATCATCAGCGCGTAGCGCGCGGAGGGTGCTGCCTGGACGAGGAGGTCTTCGAGCATGGCGAGGCCTTTCTTCGTCAGCGCGGGCCGGTTCAGCTGCTCCTTGCCGCCGAGCATGCAGTAGAGGTTGCCGGCCGTCAGCTTCACGCTCATAGACCAGGGAGCGACGCTCTCGGGCTGCTTGGCGAAGGCAAGGTCAAGGACCTTCAGGGCCTTCTCGAAGCTCTCCTTGGCCGCTTTGGGATCTGTCGCCGCCTTCTCCACGCCCTCATAGTCGAGGGTCTCGGCGAGGTCTATCATCGAGAGCCTCATGGAGTACATCATCCGGCGTGCGGTCTCGTCAAAGTACGGTTTCTTCTCGCCGTCGGCACCGCCCCAGCGGTACTTCTTGGTCACGACGTCATAGGCACGGTCCGTGCGGGGGAAGATGTCGCCTTCGGCGGGGACGGCGGTCAGCTGGTGGGTCATGCCGGTTCCGCGCATGTAGGGGGCGAGGCCGAGATAATATTCCGTGCCGACGGTCGAGGCCCAGTAGAGGGGGCGCTTCCAGCCGTTGGCGGCGTTGGTGGCGATGATGTCGAGCATCAGCAGCTCGCCGAGAGAGACATAACCTTTGGAGCGCACAGACGGTGCGTTGGCCAGGTCGATATAGATGTATTCGGGGATAAGCGCCTCTTCACCCTTGGCGACGGCGCCGGCTTTGAGGACGGCCTCACGGTCAACGGGGATGCGGACAACTCCCGAGGGGAGCACGTTATAGCCGATTCGCTTGTCGAAGAAGCGGCCGCTGTACAGGCCCTTGAGTGCCTCGCCGAGGTCCATCGGGGCGGTGTCCGTGCCGGGGATGACGACATCCATCCTGCCGTAGGCATAGTCGGCGGGGGTGGCGGTGAAGTCTATCGGCGCGGCGCTGTATGACGGCATCCGCTGCTGGTTGGCATACCAGTCGGAGTTGAGATATGACAGGTTGACTATCTTCACGTCGGGACGTATCCCCTCCACCTCCTGGGCATACCACAGGGGGAAGGTGTCGTTATCGCCGTTACAGAAGATGATGGCGTTGGGTTCGAGGCTCTCGAGATAGTTGGCGGCATAGTCGCGGGCCACGGTGCGGTGCGAGCGGTCGTGGTCGTCCCATGTCTGCGACACCATCTGTATGGGCACCAGCAGGCCGATGACCAGCGCGGCGCAGGCCATGAGAAGTGCCGGCTTGGAGTCGGCGCGCGCCACTGCCTCGGGACTCTGCTCTGGCTCGTCGCTGCCGTCTGCCCCGGCGGGGCTCACGGCATATTCTGCCGCCTGGGCGACAGTCTCAAGCTTCGCACCGGAGTTCTTCTGCTTGTTCTTCATCACCCACATAAAGAAGCGCCACAGGCCGGCTACTCCCATGCCTATCCAGATGGCGAAGGCGTAGAACGAGCCGGCGAAGGCGTAGTCGCGCTCGCGCGGCTGGCCGGGCGTCTGGTTGAGGTAGATGACGATGGCGATGCCCGTCATGAAGAAGAGGAAGAAGATGACCCAGAACTGCTCTATGCCCCGGCGTCCGGCGAACGACTGCCAGACGAGGCCGATGAGGCCTAAGATGAGCGGGAGCATGTAGAAGACGTTGTGGCCCGGGTTGTCCTTGCCTAAGTCGGCCGGAAGAAGGCTCTGGTCGCCGAGGCGCGGATTGTCGATGAAGGGGATGCCCGAAATCCAGTTGCCGGCGTCGAGCTCGCCCTGCTGGTTGCAGATGTCGTTCTGACGTCCCGCGAAGTTCCACATGAAATAACGCATGTACATGTGGTTCAACTGATAGTTGAAGAAGTAGGCAAGGTTCTGGGTGAACGTCGGCTTGAATGCCTGTTTGGGCTTGTAGGCTATCTGTCCGGTGTTGGGGTTGTAGTCGGGCTGCGAGTTGACGTCGAGCTCGAGCACCTTCTCGCCGTCGGCGTTGATGGCGTGGAGCTGCTGCAGCTGGTTATAGCCGGTGTCGAGGCGCACCCACTGACGGTAGGCCGCGGCGTGCTGGCGGCTGTACAGTCGCGGGAAGAACATGTTCAGCTCTGGGTTCATCTTCGGCTCGGGCTTGTAGTCGCGCTTGACATAGTAGTCGCGTTCGGAGGCCTTGTCGGCCTGTTTCTGAAGCGTGTATTCGTCTATGAAGCCGTATTCGCTGCGGGGCGTTGCACCCTTGACACCTTTGACATAGAGCGGTTTGCCCTTTTCGATGATGGGGGTGTAACTGGGGGTGAAGAGCACCAGGGGGGTGCCGTCTTCATAGAAGTCGATGGTGTCGGCCCGCTGCCCCACCTGCTCTTTCATCGTGCCGGAGTAGAGCGTCTCGCCGTAGATGAGGGGATTCTCGCCATACTGCTCACGGCTGAGGTAAGAGGCGAGGTCGAAGACGTTGTCGGGCGAGTTCTGGTTCATCGGCGTGTCTGCCGTGGAGCGGATGAGTATCAGCGCGTAGGAGGAGTAGCCGACAAAGATGACGCTCATGCTCCACAGGATGACGTTGAGCACACGCGCGGGCAACCCGTTCTGACGGGTGCCGAACCAGAGCCAGGCTATGAGCCCGGCAAGCAGCACGCAGCCGAGAATGATGCCCCCTCCGATGAAGAGCATGCCGCTAAGGAGCACGGCGATGAAGAAGGAGAGGCGTATCATGCCGGCCGATTTCTGACGCGTGATGGCGCTCAGGGCCCAGATGAAGACACCCAACGTGACGAAGGCGTAGATGAGCGCTCCGCTGTTGTATGACATCCCGACGCTGTTGACGAAGAAGAGCTCGAACCACTGCGCGACCTTGATGAAGCCGGGTACAAGTCCGTAGAGGACAAGGACGATGATGGCGAAAGAAACCAGCAAAGCGACTATGGAGCGCACGAGGTTCATCTCGAATTTGCGGTAGCAGAAGACGAGCACTATGGCGGGGATACAGAGGAGGTTGAGCAGGTGGACGGCGACGCTGACTCCGATGATATAGGCTATCAGTATCAGATAACTGTCGGAGTGCGGCAGGTCGGCCCGGTCTTCCCATTTCAGTATCAGCCAGAATACCAAGGCGGTGCAGAAGCTGGAGAAGGCGTAGACCTCACCCTCGACGGCCGAGAACCAGAAGGTGTCGCTCCACGTGTAGGCCAATGCACCGACGACGCCGGAGCCGAAGATGACGACGGCCTTGGTCAGTGAGAGGGGCTCACGCTGGTGGTCGCTGACGATTAGGCGGCGCACCAGGTGGGTGATGGTCCAGAAGAGGAGCAGGATGGTGAGGGCTGACAGCAGGCCGCTCATGGCGTTGACCATCAGCGCGACATACTCTATCGAGGGGGCGAAGTTGGCGAAGAACCGCGCCGTCAGCATGAAGATGGGGTTGCCCGGCGGGTGGCCCACTTCGAGTTTATCTGCCTGGATGATGAACTCGCCGCAGTCCCAGTAGGATGCGGTCGGCTCCAGCGTAAGCCAGTAGGTCAGCAGGGCGATGGCGAACACGGCCCACCCCATGACGTTGTTGATTAGGTTATAACGCTTGTCGGCGAGCACCGGAGGGATATGTTCCGGCTTCCGCTCCCACGTCTTAGGTCTCGCAATAGCCATAATAGTCGGTTAGCTTTTACAGTATAAGGGGCTTCCGGACGCAGGCGACCGCCACAAAAAGCGGCTCAAACGACCTCCGAAAGCACATCAACCTGCAAAGTTACAAATAATTCGCAAACTCCGCCCTCACCCCGCCCCAAAAAATGTTAAACCGCCCCCCGTGACCGCGTCATTGCCGTGGATAATTCCCATCCACGCGGTCGCGGCAGGCCGCGACCCTACATTCTGACGACGAACCTTCATTGGTACGACGAATGGGACAACGAATGGGACAACG
>CAZUAK010000039.1:0-15259 GCA_964618395.1 uncultured Sangeribacter sp. | reverse complement strand
CGCGTGGTGTTCCGCAGATTGAGGTTACATTCGAGGTTGACGCCAACGGTATCCTGAACGTATCCGCCAAGGATAAGGCAACCGGTAAGGAGCAGTCAATCCGTATCGAGGCTTCAAGCGGTCTGAGCGACTCTGAAATCAAACGTATGCGTGAAGAAGCAAAGGCAAACGAGGCAGCCGATAAGAAGGCTAAGGAACGTGCCGACAAACTCAACCACGCCGACGCAATGATCTTCCAGACCGAGAAGCAGATCAACGAACTCGGTGACAAGATTCCGGCTGACAAGAAGGCAGCTATCGACGCAGCCCTCACCCGCCTGAAAGAAGTTCACAAACAGCAGCTCGTTGAAGATATCGACAGCGCCGAGAAGGCTCTGAACGATGCCCTCCAGGCAGCTTCTCAGGATATCTACAACGCTTCTCAGGCAGCCGGTGCTCAGCCCGGTGCAGGAGCACAGCCCGGTGCAGCTCCCAATCCTGACGAAAAGGACATCACCGACGTTGACTTCGAAGAAGTGAAGTAAAGCATAATTCAGCAACTTGAAATAACGACTATATAGCCCGACTCATGACGTATAGGAAATGAGTCGGGCTATTCTTTTTTAACAGTTGTTTCAGATTGTCTGAAAAGGACTTCTATGCACGACTTGAAAAGCTAAGTCAAGATAAATATAACAGCAATAGAATTGTCAAATTTATAAAAACAATATATTATGGTACGTGTAGATTGTTTTCTCGAAATAGCGGACAGCTCGTTCACCAAACATGCTGTCGAAACCGCAATAGAGTTGGTGGAACTCTCGCTCCACGATAAGGGCTGTGTGGCTTATGAAGCCTTCAGAAGCCTCACCTCAGACAACCATATCCAGATTGTAGAGACCTGGGAGAGTGAGGAGGCACTGAAAGCGCACATGGAGACGGACCACTTCCGTCGCCTCGTTCCCGAACTCGAAAAATGCGGCACCCTCACCCTCGAGAAATTCAACTTCTGAAAAGACGATTATCCTGTGACCTCCATTGTACTTTGGATATGGACGATAGGAACTTTCGCCCTCGGTGAAGTTTGTCTGTTCAGACTCAGAAAACTCCGCCGCGAAAATATCCGCTCAATGATGGACCGCGAAATAAGACAAGGGCTCGGATGAATTTCATCTCGAACGCTTGAACAAAAAGAGCATTCCTCTAAAGTAGATCTGCTAAATAACGGTATAATCCCATCTACTCCGATGAAAGTAAACGGAGAAGGTGGGATTTCAGTTTCATGGCCACTTCTTCAAGGGAGGGAGCGATGCCGGTTTCGGCTTCGATTGAGGTGACGCCTCGGTCCGTGAAGCCACAGGGATTGATGACTCCGAAGGCATCGAGAACCGTCGAGACGTTGAGTGCAAGACCGTGCATCGTGACAAAGCGGCTCACCTTGATTCCCACGGCACAAATCTTCCGCTCCTTCGGCGTCCCTTTCCCGAGCCAAACTCCTGACGCGCCATGCACGCGCTCACCCTTTATTCCGTATTCTGCTATGGTTCGGATGACTGCCTCTTCGAGTAAATCCACATAATCGCGGACACCGAGGCGATACCGCTCCAGGTCGATGATAGGATAGACCACGAGCTGGCCGGGTCCGTGATATGTCACGTCTCCCCCGCGCTCTATCTCAAACCGGTCATAACCCCGTGCATTCAGCGCCTCCTCGCTCAGAAGTACGTTTTCACGGACTGCATGACGGCCCAAGGTGATGACAGGTTCGTGCTCCACAAAGATGATGAGGTCGTCGCCCGAGCTTTCACCACGCTTTTTCCGCTCAATACGCTCGTTGAAAAGTGAACGCTGACGCTCCAGCATGGGTCCGTATTTTACCCTACCGGCAAACTCAGTCTTAATAGGCATCTTTTCCTCCAAATTTATCAATGGACATGTTTCTCGGCATGATAGCTTGAACGGACCATCGGGGCCGACTCTACGTGACGGAAACCGCGCTTACGGCCCTCTTCGCCATACCAGTCGAACTTCTCCGGAGTGATATAGTCCTGCAGGGGGAAATGGTTTTTTGTAGGCTGAAGGTACTGCCCTATCGTCATCACCTCACACCCTACTGCACGAAGATCGTCCATCGTCTGCAGCACCTCCTCTTCGGTCTCTCCGAGTCCGAGCATGATTCCCGATTTTGAACGCACTCCGCTCTTGGCGATATGGCCGATGACGGACAGCGAGCGGTCGTATGTGGCGGCGCTGCGCACATCCGGAGTCAGTCTTCTCACTGTCTCCATATTGTGTGAAATGACTTCAGGACCGGCCGCGATTACCTTATCGACAAGTTCCAGACGTCCCTGAAAGTCGGGAATGAGGACCTCCATCGTCACTCCGGGGCACTCGCGCTTGAGGGTCTCTATCATGTTGACCCAGTGACCGGCTCCGAGGTCGGGAAGGTCGTCGCGGTCAACAGAGGTTATGACAATATGTTTCAGATTCAGCTGCTTGACTGAGTCCACAATCTCCCTTATCTCTTTCTCGTCCAGCGGTCCGGGACGGCCTGTGGCGACGTTACAGAACTTGCAGGAGCGAGTGCAGACGTTGCCCCCTATCATGAAGGTAGCCGTGCCGGCTCCCCAACATTCGGCGCGGTTGGGACACATGCCGCTTGAGCATATTGTGTGGAGATGTTTCTCATTGAGGAGTCCGACAACCTGCGAGGTCTTGAAACCCCGGGGAAGCCGTATCTTGAGCCATTCAGGTTTTCTTCTGAAATCAGCCATGGTCTTTAAGTTTATGTATGTTAGGTTGAGAGGTTATGAAGTCTGATAATCAGTGCAGACGAAATGTCTTTTTAATCGGACTTTGGAAATCGGTTTTTGTGACTTCTTGCCCCGTCGTCGTCTCAGTTGTTTGAAAACGGTGTCGTCATTTCCTGATATGTCGGCAGGAGACGGATGAAGTGATAAGTTCCGGACTTGGGGTCTATCTTGCAGTAGTAGTGATTGATGCCGTTCGAGATTGCGAGATAGCGGACCTGAAGCACCATGTTATAGCGCACAATCTGGTCAAAGGTATCCTGAGTTATCTGCACTCCGGGAGCCTTATATTCAACAATCATCAGCGGCTTGCCGGTCCGGTCATAGACGACGGTGTCGCAACGCTTCCGCGTTCCGTTCAGGTCTATCGTCACCTCGTTGGCCATTAACGAGAGGGGTATCTTTCTGTCGGCGTTCAGCATATTGATGAAATGCTGGCGCACGAACTCCTCAGGCGTCAGGACCACGTATGATTCGCGAAGCGGATCCCAGACCTTGACGACACCGCTTTCGTTTTTAAGTTTCAGATCCACTGGAGGCAAGTTCAGCGGCGGAATATTTTTGTCCATATAAATTCAATTGAGGCTGAGCACTTCAAACTTGGCGAAGCGCAACATGAGTTTTTTAGGTCCCTCCTGATCAAAAGTGACATTGATTGTCTCCTGACCGGGGTTGTCGGTCACTTCAGTTATGGTACCCATACCGAAACGGTTATGACGGATACGCATCCCCACGCTCAGCTCCGCAGCCGCGTGGACTGTAAACGCCGAGTCATCCGAGAAGGCTTCGGTGCGTCTGAGATCACGGGCCGCACTCGTCGTTCCGGAGGTCCTTGAAGGGGCATTGCGCCTAAACGGCGTGTCAGCGAACACAGAACGGCCTGACGAGGCCCTGTAACGCGCTGTCGGATCGATGAACTCTCCGCGCACGTCATCGATGCGGCTCGACGATACGACTTGGAGAAACCTCGTGTCTATATCGCCTAAAAAACGCGAGGGGCGCGTCATCACCGTCTGACCGTTGCGGAAGCGGCTGCCGGCGTAGGTCATTGTGCACGTCTCTTTTGCGCGTGTCATTGCCACATAAAGCAGGCGGCGTTCCTCCTCTATCTGTGCGAGAGAGTCCATTGACATAGCCGAGGGGAACAACTCCTCCTCCACTCCGACGATATAGATATGTTTGAACTCAAGACCTTTCGAGGCATGAGCCGTCATCAACGTTACTTTGGGACCGGCCTCTTCGTCCCCCTGGTCCTGGTCTGTGGCCAGGGATACCTCGGAGAGATATGCTGCGAGCGAGACGTCGCTTTCGTCAGTCTCGCGTCTCAGCTCCACGAAATCCTTCAATCCCGAGAGAAGCTCCGTGAGGTTCTCCTGGCGGGATATTGCCTCGGGGGTGTTGTCGGTCAGGAACTGGGAAAGGAGACCGGTGCGGTTGTATATCAACTGACCGACTTCAAAGGCGTTGTGGCCTTTGTTGACATCGTCAATGAACTCGGCTATGATTTTACGGAAGTTCTCCAACTTGCCGAGAGTGCCCTTGTTGAACCCTGCGGGATACTTGTCCGGATTTGAAATAACCTCGAAGAGTGAGACTCCGTTCTCGTTGGCCGCGGCGGCCAGTTTCTTTACGGTTGTCTCCCCTATTCCGCGCGCAGGTGTGTTGATGACGCGGCGCAACGCTTCGTCATCGTCGGGATTGAGGGCCAGCCTGAAATATCCGATGGCATCCTTCACTTCCTTACGCTGATAGAAGGATAGGCCCCCGTATATTCTGTAACCCATGTTGCGGGCACGCAGTCGTTCCTCAAGCACACGGCTCTGCGCGTTTGTGCGGTAGAGGATTGCATAGTCGTCGAGAGAGTCGTGGCGCGTCTGGATGGAATTTGAAATCATGTTGACGACCATCGCCGCCTCCTCGATGTCAGAGTATGTCCGCATCACGCGTATCTTGTCGCCCTGCTCATTCTCAGAGAACACGTTCTTGCGCATCTGGCGCGTATTCTTCTCTATGAGTGAGCCGGCGGCATTGATTATGTTCTGCGTTGAGCGGTAGTTCCTTTCGAGTTTGAAAATCCTCAGGTCGGGATATTTCTTCTCCATTCCGAGAATGTTGGCTATATTGGCTCCCCGGAAAGAATAAATCGACTGGGCGTCGTCGCCGACCACGCAGAGATTGCGGTTCAGCTCGGTCAGTTGCTGGATGATGAGGTGCTGGGCGAAGTTGGTGTCCTGATACTCATCGACCATCACGAAGCGGAAGAACTCCTGATAGTGCCGTCTGACATCCGGAAAGTCCCGAAGAAGGACGTTCATGTAGAAGAGAATGTCGTCGAAGTCCATCGCGTTGGCACGTCGACACCGTTCGACATACTCCCGGAAAATCCTTCCTGTTTCCGGCCGTTTTGCGTTCCGGTCCTGAACATAGTTCTCAGAGTTGTTCTCGTACTCTTCAGGATAGACCAGGGCATTCTTCGCATTCGAGATAATCGAAGCGATGGTGGCCGGCTTATAGCTCTTGTCGTCGAGACCCCTCTCTTTTATTATGGTCTTGATAAGGGAGCGGGAGTCGTTAGAGTCATAGATGGTGAAGCCTGATTTGAATCCGAGTTTCTCGGCGTGGATGCGGAGAATACGGAGGAAGATGGAGTGGAAAGTCCCCATCCATATCTTCGAGGCCACCTTAGATCCGGTCAGCGCCTCCACCCTCTCCTTCATCTCACGTGCAGCCTTATTGGTGAAGGTCAGCGCCAGTATCCTGTATGGCTCATACCCGAGCCTCAGGAGATGCACAATCTTGTAGGTCAGCACCCTGGTCTTGCCCGAGCCCGCACCGGCTATCACGAGCGAAGGGGAGCCGGTGTGGACAACCGCCTCCCTTTGTTGTTCATTAAGTAGGTCCAGATAGTTGTAGTCTACCATATCAGCTCATTCTCGCGCGATAGTCCTCGTATGTGAACTCACGCAACAGCACCGGCTCGCCCTCTATGGGCTGAAGCCATATCGAGGGGTGCTGGATACCGTTGAACATATTTGTCTTGACGGTGGTATAATGGTTCATGTCTCGCAGCGTCAGTCGGTCGCCGGCTTTGAGCGGCTTGTTGAACAGCCAGTCTCCGACAAAGTCCCCGCTCAGACATGAGTTGCCTCCAAGACGATAAGCCAATGCGTCGTCTTTCGGCTCGCCCTGTTCGCCATACTCCCCGGCAGCCTCCGCAATCTTGGGTTGATAGGGCATTTCGAGACAGTCGGGCATGTGGCACGCAAAAGAAGAATCTATGATTGCGGTCTTGATGCCTGAATCTTCATGGACGTCAAGCACCTCTGTCACCAGGTCTCCGGTCTGCCAAGTGAAGGCACTGCCCGGTTCCATGATGAGTCTGAGGTGAGGATATTTTTCATGAAGGCGGTTCAGCACGCTCACAAGATGGTCGATGTCATATCCCTTGCGGGTCATAAGATGGCCACCGCCCATATTGAGCCACTTGACTTTAGGCAGAAGGTGACCGTACTGGGACTCGAGTGCTTCGAGAACCTTCTCCAGGTCATGGCTGTCGCTTTCGCACAGCGCATGAAAATGAAGACCCTCCACACCTTCCGGCAGCCCCTCCTTCACCTCTTCGGGATTCACGCCGAACCGCGAACCGGGAAGGCATGGGTTGTAGATGTCCGTCTCGATGACCGAACACCGGGGATTCACCCTGATACCGGGGCTCACCCTCTTTTCGGGATGTTCCTCGTTATACTTGACGATTTGAGGATAGAACTTCTCGAACTGAGCCAATGTGTTGAAGGTGATATGCGAGCTGCCCTCCAGAAATTCTGGAAAGGTCTCTTCAGAGTACACCGGACAATACGAATGAACGTCATGCCCGAGGAACTCGTGAGAGAGTTTGAGCTCGTTGAGCGAGCTGGCCGTGGAGGAGTCAACATATTCGCGAATAATAGGAAAGGTCTTCCACAAGGCGTTCGCCTTGAAGGCCATTATTATCTTGACATCCCCGCGCCGCTCGACGTCCCGGATGAGACTGAGGTTGTTGCGCAGCTTATCTTCGTAAACGATATAATATGGAGTCTTCATCAAAATTCTATACGCCCTTTCTTTGCTTGGCTTAACATTTTTTCTCCCGGCACGAGGTAAATCTCAAGACGTCGGTTTGCGTCTCTGTCGGCCATGGAGGTATTCGGTTTGAGCGGCATGTCGTCTCCCAACGCGTATGGGAAGAGGAAAGTTGTGGGTGATCCGTGTGTCTCGAACCATTCATAGACGGCATCCACGCGGTCGGCAGTCAACTCTTCGCGATACTGGTCCGAGCCGGTGTTGTCGGTGTGCATCGCTATCATGACCCGATAAAGGTCAGGCTCTGAGAGATAGCGCTTTATCGGAGTCAGGTATTTTGCGGCCGTCTCTTTCAACTCGACATCGTTGGGTGCGAAAAGAAGGCGTGCCGGTATGGTGATGACAAGCACCTCACGGTTGCGCAGAAGCTCCACCGTACACTCGCCACCCTTTGAAGCCGGAGGATAGGCGGCGAACAGTTTGGTCTTTGCCTCCTTCTCCTGAAACTTCTGGACAATTTCATAATTCTTGCCCAAATCGACCGAGTTGAGCATCTCGACAAAGGTCAGGTCATCGAGCGGTGACTCGTTCGAGGCCGAAGTCGTCCGCTGGTCAATGGCCGCGGACTTTGTCTCGTCTTCAACTTGGGCGCTCGCTGTCGCGATACCGAAGAGAAGCGCGGCTGCCAGGGGGAGGAGCCGTCGGAAATATATGGACGGTTTATTCATCATTCTTTTTATTTATGTCTATGAGCCCTTCCGGAAGATTGAGGATGATGCGACGTGCGTCGCCATCTATCTCCTCGATAAACTCCTCGGCAAGGGGAACAAAAAGTTCTTCATCGTCAGGTGTCTTTATCACCAGGAGAATGTTGACTGTCGAGTCATCGATGCGTTCGAGGGTTCCGATAGGTCCGAAATGAATGTCGGAGACTTCAAATCCGTCCCAGTCATTTCCGTCGATAAGTTCCTCGCCGTTCTCAGCCATGAAGTCCTTCAGTTCCGAACGGAGGGCATAGACGGTCTTATTGACGAACTGACGCGCCTGCTCCTCGCTGTCAACCCTGTCTATCTTCACGAGAAACGAAGTCTGTCCCTTGGTTCGGATTGATTCGGCATAGAACGGCACGAAGCAACCGTCCATCTCGACAATCATGGGATTGGTTTCTATCTCGAAAAATTCGGGGTCTATATCGAGAGTCATATTGAGTTCACCCTTGAGGGCGTGGGTTCGTTGAAACTTTCCGACAGCGGTGAGGTCTTTTTCTTCTATCATGATAAAGAGTGTTTATAATTAATAGAGTCAGATTTAAATCCCTTCAGTAACTTCATTTAAGTCCCTTTAGTAAATTCACATACGTCCCTTTAGTAAAGGATGGAGGGAGTAAATGAAGGAGGGAATGCTTAAAAAATGATGTGATTCAAATTCTTAAGCTTCACTTAACTCTAATAATTTTGGCCCCCAATTTGTTTAGCCGGGTGTCGATTTCTTCATAGCCACGGTCTATCTGGTCGATATTGTGTATGGTGCTTGTCCCTTTTGCTCCGAGCGCGGCTATCAGCATTGCGATTCCGGCCCGGATATCGGGAGAGACCATATCGGTGGCGTGGAGGGAATTGAATTTTCCGCTGCCGATGACCACTGCCCTGTGCGGGTCACACAGGATGATTTTCGCACCCATGTCTATCATCTTGTCGACAAAGAAGAGGCGGCTCTCGAACATCTTCTGATGTATCAGCACGCTTCCGTGGGCCTGCGTGGCGACGACGAGGAAAATGCTTAGGAGGTCCGGTGAAAGTCCGGGCCAGGGCGCGTCGCTGACAGTCAGTATTGAACCGTCTATGAAGTTCTCTATTTCGTATACCTCTTTCTGGTCAATGACAATGTCGTCGCCTTCTATCCTCATGTTGATACCGAGGCGACGGAAGGCGTCCGGCATGATTCCCAACTCATCCACCGCCACATCCTTGAGGCGCAGGTGTCCTCCAGTCATGGCCGCCATGCCGATGAAGGAGCCGACCTCAATCATGTCGGGTAGCAAGGTATGGCTGACAGAGCCGAGACTTTCCACTCCCTCGATTTTCAGCAGGTTTGAGCCTATGCCTTCAATCTTGGCTCCCATGGAGGTCAGCATCCGGCAGAGTTGCTGAATGTAAGGTTCGCAGGCGGCATTATATATGGTGGTCTCCCCTTTTGCCAAGACAGCGGCCATGATAAGGTTAGCCGTCCCGGTCACTGACGCTTCGTCAAGAAGCATGTAGCAACCCTTCAGGCCGTCGGGAGCGGAGATGCGGTACATCTTGTCTTTAGAGTCGTAGGAGAAGTCCGCGCCTAACTTCTGAAGTCCGATGAAATGGGTGTCGAGGCGGCGCCTTCCGATCTTGTCGCCCCCCGGCTTCGGCAGAATCGCATGGCCAAAGCGGGCAACCAGCGGACCGATAATCATCACCGACCCCCGGAGCGAGGCTGCACGTTCACGGTACTTTTCCGTATAGATATACTCCAGATTGACCTCATCAGCCTGGAACTCGCAGGTCTGCGGGTCAATGAAGCGTGTCTTCACGCCCAACTCCTGCATGAGCACTATCAGGTTTCGCACATCCGCAATTTCAGGAATGTTGGAGATAGTGACTTTTTCAGAAGTCAGAAGTGTGGCGCATATTACCTGGAGTGCCTCGTTTTTCGCACCCTTCGGCGTGATTTCGCCTTCGAGCCGTTTGCCCCCTTCAACAATGAACTTTGCCATGCGCGTTATTGTCTTTGTCTTCTTTTCTTTTTACGGGTCACGGGCTGGGATTCTTTCGGAAGCGTCTTGAAATCCTGCAGCTTATAATGTGCCGGATCTATGGCGATGCGTCCTTTGGACATGGCGTTGAGGTCGTTTATCACCCTTTCGTCGCTCGCTCCGGTCTGATTGTAGGTTATCAGCAGCTTCTTCATCCGGTTGGCTATCATCAGAATCAACCGGTCTTTCTCCTCGCCACCGGGCATGTCGGACACGACTCCTATCATGCTTTCTATCAGTCGCCCGTAGTGGCGCGAGATCTTGTCGTTGCCATAATAGGGAATCGGGGCAGCCTCCGGTGTCAGCTTGTCTTTGGAGACCGTTTCATACGGGCTGTCAACGTCTAACTTGAAGTCTGACATAATCATCAAGTGATCCCATATTTTTTTTGTGTTCCCGTTTTCTCCGACATGGTCGGGCAGCAGGTTGGTGATGAAGGCGACGATTGTCTGCGCGCAACGCGTACGCTCCTCGCGGTCTTCTATCTTCAGACACTCGTCAAGCATCGACTGTACGGTCCTTCCGTATTCTGGCAGTTTCAGACGCTTGAGGTCTGTGTTATAAGGTAGGATCTTATGCTCCTTTATTTCTGTTATATCGTTGTTTTCCATTCTTCTTCTCAATTATTTTTTTGTGAAGGTGTCTGTCTGGCCTCGTCCAGAACCTTGTTGCGGGCGATGACGGCCTTGTACTCTTTCAGATATTCCGGCACACTGTAGGCCACATCGGCGAAATCCTGTTCGCGCCATGCCTTTTCGGCAAGGGCGAGCATATCGGCTGCGGTGGGCATGTCACTCCCGAGGAATAAGTAATTCCCGTTATGGGTCAGTATCTTCTCCGCCTTCGGGGAACCGTCACCGATGAAGACCGCTTTTTTTGCGCCAATGACCCCGCTCAGCGAGTCTGCCTCAAGGATGAGCGGCTGCGGCTCAGCCAAAGGCTTCAACGCGAAGTCATAGACGGCCGTGTATACCTCATTGCGTCCCGCATCCATCATGGGTATAAGCAGTTCGTCTCCCTCCCAGTCGAAGCGTTTGAACTGGGCCTTGACCGCCATTATCTTGAGGGTCGGGATGGTGACGAGGGGGATGTCACGGCTGAAACAGAGTCCCTTGGCGAACGATAGTCCGATTCTGAGGCCGGTATACGACCCCGGGCCGGAAGAGACGGCGACGGCATCGGGACGCCGCCCGGTCGACTTCAGGTGCTCAAGGAGTTTCTCCACCGCCGGCGCGAGAAACCGGGCGTGGTTCATTTCCTTATCGTCTGTAAGTATCATCTCCACGGCGCCGTCTACAGTGACGGCTACGGAACAGAACTTTGCGGATGTCTGTATGTTGAGAATGACTGCCATTTAGTAGTTTTCGATGTTATGAGTTTGGTTGTCCGGAGGAGTTCACCGCCAGTGCGTCGACACAGTTTCTTCCGTCAATGGCGGCCGAAACTATGCCCCCGGCGAGCCCGGCACCCTCTCCGGAGGGATAGAGCCCCGGAACGTCAGGATGC
The DNA here is from genome assembly GCA_964618395.1 of uncultured Sangeribacter sp. Lineage (GTDB taxonomy): Bacteria > Bacteroidota > Bacteroidia > Bacteroidales > Muribaculaceae > Lepagella. Next base: position 4,120 of record CAZUAK010000039.1, on the reverse strand, counting down.
ATCATGGTGACTTTGTCGCGCGGTATCCTCACCGGTGCGCTGGTGCGCGATTCGAGACCTATCATGGTCGCATCTTTGGTCAGGAACCCCTTTGCCTTGCGTCCGAAGATCTTGAATCCCTCTTTCAGTCTGGTGGAGATGAACGGGGGCAGGAGGGTATCGAGCCGCGCCGGCACCAGACCCGGTATGTAGCTTGAAGGGGGAAGGTTTTTGGAGTCGCGGCCGTTGACGAAGTCCGTCATCCTTTGTGCCGGAGCAACGATTGAGTCGCCGGCGGCCTTGAAGAACTTCTTTTCAAGATCCTGTTGGAGTTCCAGCATTTCGAACTCTCCGTATTGCTTGTACTCGGGGAAGTCACCTGGATTTATCTGCACGACCATTCCCGAGTTCGCCCAGTGGCTTGCGCGGGCTGACGACGACATGCCGTTGACGACCAGCTCCCCGTCGGCCGTTCCTGCGGGCACTATCACACCTCCGGGACACATACAGAAGCTGTAGACACCGCGGCCGTCAGCCTGCGTCACGAAGCTGTAGGGGGCTGCCGGCAAAAACTCGCCGCGACCCGAAGGTGAGTGATACTGAATCTGATCAATCAGGTGCTGGGGATGCTCCAGACGTACCCCCATCGCTATACCTTTCGCCTCCATCGGTATCTCAAGACGTTTGAGCATCCTGTATACATCTCGCGCGGAGTGGCCGGTCGCCAATATGACGGGACCGCGGTACTTTTCGCCATCTTTGGTGACAACGCCCTTGACCTCTCCGTCTTCCATAATCAGGTCGGTGACTTTCGTGTGAAAATGCACATCACCTCCGCTCGCGATTATTTGTCTGCGTATCTCCGATATGATAATGGGGAGTTTGTCGCTGCCTATATGGGGATGGGAGTCTATCAAAATATCGGGGTTGGCCCCGAACTGAACGAGCAACGCAAGGACGTCACTGACGTTTCCGCGTTTCTTGGAGCGGGTGAAGAGCTTGCCGTCCGAAAACGCACCGGCTCCGCCTTCGCCAAAGCAGTAGTTTGACTCTGGGTTTATCTTGCCCTCACGGTTAATCCGGGCCAGGGCCTCGCGGCGTTCGTCAACGGGTTCTCCGCGTTCAAGTACAATCGGTCTTATCCCCTTCTCTATTGCGCGCAATGCCGCGAAGAGGCCGGCGGGGCCTGCACCGACGATAATCACCTGGCGGTCGGCTCCGATGACGTTCGGAAACTTGACCGGATTGAAAGGCGGCGTGACTTCCTTATCGCTTCCCGTCGCGGCTATGACCCTGAGGTTCACCCATATCACAGGCTTACGCGCGTCTACGGACCGGCGTATGATGCGCCAGTCATTTATCTTCGACGGACTTACCGAAAGCTTGTTGGCCACTTCTCTGAGAAGGGTCTCGGGGCTTGCGGCAATCTCCGGGCGGAGTTTCAGATCGATTTCATGAATCATTTCGCGTGTTCGTCTTCTTTTAACTCACAAAATTACGAAAAATGACCGAATTTTCAAAATCCATTTGGAAACGGGGTCTTAGCCCTCGCCATTAGTCCCATCGCCAAACAAAACCTTATGTCAATTGCTTTTGTTCCAAATATGACAGACGTCTTTGACGCAATGATACTTATTTAGTCAAGCCTATGAATACCGAAGCAAACACTCAGCCTTTGGAGACACACCCCTTCCCACCATTCATTCCGGAGGGGGCTAAGGTGCTTATTATGGGAACTTTTCCACCCGGTCCCCACCGGTGGAGCATGGAGTTTTATTACCCGAACAAGACCAACGATTTTTGGAAAATCATGGGCCTGATTTTCTATAATGATGCCGAGGCTCTGTTTGAACCAGCTTCCAAGGGGTTCAATCTTGAAAAAATTAAAGCGTTGCTGACTGAAAAAGAAATTGCGCTCCATGACACCGGTAGAGTCATAAGGCGACTTCAAGGGAACGCCTCGGACAAGTACCTTGAAATAGTCGAGCCGGTAGACCTTAAGTCTCTGTTGGACCGTATGCCCGACCTCAAAGCCGTGGCCACAACAGGTGAAAAGGCTGCCGAGGTCTTGGCTGCCTTAACCAATACGTTTCCTCCGAAAATGGGAGCACACGTTTCTTCTTCTTCCTCGCTCTTAAACCCCTTTGGACGCGATTTTGAAATCTGGCGCATGCCTTCGACATCGCGTGCCTATCCGCTCGCCCCAGCAAAGAAAGCAGAATACTATGCCGAACTGTTTCGCTCGGTCGGCATCCTTCCATAGACGCCATTTTTTGAAACGGGGTCTAAGACCTCGGCTGGTCCAAGCGTGTTTTTCAGTACCAAAAATAATTATGTCCGAGGAAACGAACGATCAGTGTCCGGAAAAAGATAGGGTTTGGGTGTGCTCATTGTCAGGGACGACGACAATGACCCCGTTTTCGGTTTCTATATGTTCAAAGGGGACGCTCATTCCCTTCTCGTCGTGAAGCTTGGCGACGCCAAGACCAGGAGGAACTAAAAAACAACGGTACCTGTCTGTAACCTTCACGGTTCTAATCTCCCCGTCTTTGATTGAACTCTTCTTGGCCATCCGTTCTATTTCGGGAAGTGTCTCCGGAAGGACGGCCATGATATAGTCGCGTTTCTCATCCGCTGAGTATAAACGTGAAAGGCCCTGTTTGGTATATCGGTCGAAGATAACAGGGAGTTGTGCGTAACCGTATCTTCCAAAAATCTTTGAAAGCACTCTTTCTGTCGTTGAAGGTCTCCGGAAAACCACACACCTCTCCCCTCTTTCTGCCTGCGTGTGCAACTCCGAAAAGCGCTGTGAGGTTTCTTCTCTCAGGCACCACGCACCTATAAAACAGATTGAGTATAATATCACTCCGTAAGGTACTCCTATATTATTAAGGAAAAGCTGGAGTCTGTCGGCACCTATAATAATCATCAAGGCACGAACGCCGAGAATTGCCGTCAGAAGCATCGGGAATGTTAACTGACGGGCAGCGGTGAAGGTCAGGCAGGCCAATATCAGAGCCGTTACCAATGCTGTCAGGAGCAAGATGTTTTGGAGAATGAATCTCTTCACGTCACCCGGCTTCAGGATAACGAGGAGTATAAAGACAACCAAAACCGGGATGACGACAGGGCACTCAGTCAACAAGGCCGAGAACAATGCTGCGATTCGGTTGATCACGGCATCGACGGTAAAGCCGCCTCCCTGCGCAGCGTGGCCCATGTTTCCCGGCGCAAAGGTACAAACAGCCGTTCCTATCCAGTAACAGACCGTTGCCCAACATCTAATGCGTCCGAAGGTGCGGCCCTCCTTAATCCATAAAGACAAGAGACCGGCCGACATAGGAAGAGAAAAGCTCTCCTGCATACTGCCGAAGACGATGAACAACAAAGACAATGCGGTATAAGAGAAGACTTTATAGTTGAGTGCGCCGGAGAACCCTTTGTAAGTTTCGCCTGAAGCGGCATCCTCGATAAAGACGAGGATAAGAAGTGTGGCGGCAGCGGTCCAGAGGTAATTGGTGGCGTAGCAAATCAGACCTAACCATGTTGTTCCGGGAAAGGGTACTGCTATCCATACCAGCAAAGTCAGCGTAACCAATTTTCCGGCGGTCATCCGGGACCTTTGAATACATAACCTCGCGAAACAGAAGAGTGTCAATAAGAACACAAGGGTATTGGACAGACAGAACCATGTCTTTCCCGCAATGTTGAGGAAGAACATGGCGAGCCAGTGGACAATAAACCGTCCGTTAGTCGTCAGGTAATGTGAAGTGAGCGTCCAGTTGATGTCGCTTAAAGTCCGGACCCTATGGCCGTCACCGAGATGATGAGCAGAGTCGGTAAACATATACCCCAAATCGTCCCCGACAGGAACGGTCTGCATATCCACAACAAAGAACGTCACCCCCATAAAAATAAGGGCGAGGCAGAGCCATACGGCTTTGTTTACATGGGTTTTCCTCACGCCACAAAATTACAAAAATCTATCCGAAGTTAGAAACTACCGTTTTCACATTATCGGAAAGAACAGTTTTCTGCTTTATGGAAAGAACAGTTTTCAGCTTCATGGGAAGAACTTATGAAACAATAAAACCCGGAGGGTGTTAAATGGATAGAAGGGGGATAAAAAATAATTTAGACA
>CAZUAK010000038.1:0-15637 GCA_964618395.1 uncultured Sangeribacter sp. | reverse complement strand
ATCTCCAAGGCCCTGAACCGCGTGTTTTCGCCTGAGTTCCTTAACCGTATCGATGACGTCATCATGTTCGACCAGCTCGACCGCGACGCAATCTTCCGCATAATCGACGTCGAGCTCAAGGACTTCTTCGAGCGTGTGAACAAGTTGGGCTTCAAGCTTAACCTTTCGCCCGAGGCGAAAGACTTCATCGCCGACAAGGGTTATGACAAGAATTTCGGTGCCCGTCCCCTGAAGCGAGCCATCCAGAAATATCTGGAAGACGACCTCGCCGAGCTGATGCTTCAGCTCAACGCCGAGGGTCAGATAGGTGGCACCATCGACGTCACCCGTCCCGAGGGAGCGGAGAAACTCGACTTCTCCTATCATCCACTCGCATAACGTCAACAATCTCTAACAACAAATATTCAGCCCGGATGCCCAATCGGCATCCGGGCTGAAATTTTTTATATTTGGTAGATATGTGAAAAAAGTGTTAACTTTGCGAAGTCAGATTCTCCTGTCCGGAGACACTGAAGACATTTTGGATATAAGACAAGTACTTCAGCACTCATTGAAATCGCCAATCTCATAAGTTCTGACATGGAGTACGGAACAGCCCCATATATGTGGGCTGTCTTTCTGTGCATGTTAGAATGGCGTTTGGCGATGCCTATGAGTGTTTGCGCGGGAGGCAGCCCACTTTCTTTTATTGGGTTGTCACCTGCATTTCCCTGACTATTCCAAAACACTCATAAAATTCGCCAAATGAAAATTGTTTTATGGATTTCTCTGATCTGCAATCTTTTGCTGGTCGGAGCCGTGTGCTTTTATGAAATGAAGGCGCACACTTTCGAGAGACTACTCGTCCAGCGGGGAGTGAAACATTCGGTTTCGAACGACATGGCCTCGCCCGACTTCTGGGCAAGGGTAGGATGGACCAACACAATCGAGAAACTGCACACCGATTTTGACGTGGCCTTTTTCGGCAATTCCATCACGCGCGGAAGTGACTTTCAGGAAAAGTTCCCCGATAAGAAAATCATAAATCTCGGTTACGCCGGTGATGACGTGGCGGGAATGATAAACCGCGTCGGCATGATCAAGCAGTCGAAGGCCAAGAAGGTGTTCATCATGGCCGGGACAAACGACTTGCGCTACCTGAACCTTGACGAGTACCGCAAAAGATATTCTGAACTTATAGCGAAGATTCAAAAGGAGATGCCGGGAACTGAAATATACCTTCAGAGCATCCTTCCGAGTAACCATAAAATGGCCAATTACGCACCTAATGAGAAGATCCGCGAAGCCAATGCGGTAGCTAAAGAACTCGCCGAGAAAACCGGTTGTACTTATATCGACTTGTATTCCCTATATGCAGACTCGACCGACGAACTTCCGGCCCACCTGACCAAAGACGGTGTGCACCTCCATCCCGAATCCTACGACCGCTGGGCCGACAAAATCAAACCCTACATCTACAACTGAAATATCTACAATGGAGTAAGCGCGAAGTTTCTTCGCGCTTACTCCATTGTCGCTCTATCTTTTTACTCCTTTCCCAAATAATTCAGAATGGGAGCCAAGGCGCATCAGATAGATCTCATCTGACATATCGTCAATCCAGATAAGCAGAAAATTCCCCTCTATATGACACTCCATGCACCCGGCATAATCACCCGTGAGACAATGAGGATTGTATTCCTTTGGTATTTCCACTCCGGCTTCTAACAATCTCAGAACAGACAGCAACGCTGCGGCTTTCTTAGGATTGTTGCGGATTCTCTTCAGATCTTTCTAATACTGGGTGGAGGGTTTGAGGGTCTTCATAATCCCATGGACTTGAACATAGACTCTACTGAAGAGGTATCAATTGCAGGTTGGTTTCTGAGCTTTCCAGAACGTGCTTCCTCTATAGCCTTCATTGTGATTTCATTCGGCTTTTCTGAAAAGAAAGCCTTCAGGATACTTTCGATAAGATTATTGACACTTCTGTTGTGTCTTTTAGCCTCTTCTTGAAGACGCACGAGCAAGTCTGAGTCCAATCGGAGTGAAATTTGTTTTCTAATAGCTGCAGTGTTCATTGTATATTCCTTAATCATTGTGATACCATTAGGTGCAAAGGTAGCATATAAAAATAACGTATGTAAATATTGATTTGAATTTGTATTGTGATAGTTTTTTCTTAATTTTGTGGAGAGATAAGGATGGCTCGGGTTGCTCGATTATCTTATAGCGGTTATTTCTCGGGTCGTTGCTTGTATTTTGCTGCTCCTATTGGAGAGTGGGGAATATATTTGTGAATACTATGAAGAGGTTAGATTTAGTCGCTTTGCGGAAAAGGGGAGGGATGAGCCAGCGCGAATTGGCGGAACTGCTGCAGGTCCGCCCAAGCTTTTTGTCAGCCATTGAAAACGGTAAAAGCCGTCTCCCGGATGAGAAACTCGACAGGATAAAGGAAATCTTCGAGCTCGACAGTCTCGAGGACTATCTTGTCGATGAACTCTCGGAGCACCAGGTGCCTCCCCATACCCATCTCTTTGAGCAGAACGACTCCCTGACCTTGTTGCTAAACCATATCCATGACCTTGCACACCAGAAAGACAAGTCTCACGGCGCCACAGATTCCGAATCAGCTTCAAGAATAGATTTTCTGACCAAACGCAACGACCGCCTCTCCGAAAGACTCGATGACCTCAGAGAGGAGGTGGACCGCCTGCGCGAAGAGAACTTCCACCTCAAGGAGCTCCTGCTGAAGCACGGAATCAATTATCAATAATAGATTATTAATTTCCCCCGTTTTCTCGTCGCTTGTTCCGTCGCTGCGGGTTTGCAACCCGCAGCAAAACAATTACTTCGTGCGGGTTGCAAACCCGCACGGACGGAAACCCGCAGCAAAACAGTCACTTCGTGCGGGTTGCAAACCCGCACGGACGGAAAACATGCCTTAGGCATGTCCCTACAATTTATCTGTGACGCACACAATATATTCGTCAGGGGTGTAAGCTATGACTTTGGCGTTGAAACCCCATTCGTTTATTCTCTCCGCTAACTTGCGGGCCGACGGCAGATGGTCGTGGTCCGCTTTTTTCTCTTTGTGAATGTTGTTTATGAACTCCTCGTCTGAGGGGAACGCAACAACTATGACTCCTCCTTCATTCAAATTCACCCGGAACAGCCACTTGAACGTTCCCTCCGGATCATGCAGATGCGGATAGACACAGTATAACATCGCAATATCATACATTCCCGGAATACCCTCTTCCTCGAAGTCGAGTTTCATAAACTCCACATTAACGAGGTCTCCATATTTCTTCTTGGCTATTGCCAACATTCCTTCGGAAAGGTCAATAGCCGTCACATGACCTTCCGGTCCGACAGCCTCGCTGAGGTAGGGTACCAGTATGCCCGTGCCGGTGCCGAGGTCAAGTACGCTCATCCCCTTTTCTATCGGCAGTTTGGAAAGGATGCTCTTCACCCTTTCCGGTGTCGAACGGACCTCGTTTGAGTCCCATGTCGGTGCCATTCTGTCAAAGAAGGCTATCTCTTCCTGATTCATATAATCTCTAAATTCCCCTTCGTCCAAAAAAAATTACTTAATCTTTGCGCAAAATTAACTGAATTTTAGTTAATATCCAAAAATTTTTGTAATTTTGCCCCGAGTAAAACAATACAGTCATCACCTTAATCCACCATTATGAAGAACAAGCACCTACCGGTTTTTTTGCTCACCGCCGCTTCGACACTCGGCGCCTTGGCCGCCGAGGCTCCGCGAGACACAGTGAACCTCAGGGAGTTGATCGTTTCGGCCCCGCTGAAGAGTCAGGTCGATCTGATTCCGCTGAACGTCACCCAAATCACTTCGGAAGAAATCGAGAAGTCGACCGAAACTTCACTGCTTCCGGTACTTGTCGCCAAGGTGCCCGGTCTGTTTGTGACCGAACGTGGATTCGCGGGCTACGGCGTGTCTGGAGGCAGCGCGGGCGCTGTCAACATCCGCGGTGTCGGCCAGGGCAACAAGGTTCTGTTCATGATCGACGGTCAGCCGCAGTGGGCCGGTGTCTTCGGCCACTCTCTGTCGGACACTTACGTAGCCAACGGAGTCGAGAAGATTGATGTGGTGAAAGGTCCCTCCTCTCTCCTCTATGGCTCAAACGCAATGGGTGGCTCGGTAAACATCATCACCCATACCCAAAAGGAGGATGGACTCACGGGGCGGGCTCGGGCCATGTTCGGCTCTTTCTCCACACAGAAATTCGCCCTCTCGTCGGGTTATAAGAAGAACCGTTTCTCGGCCACACTCAGCGGTCAGCTCGACCGGAGCAACGGCAACCGCGCGCGAAGCGAGTTCTGGCTGGCAAACGAGTTCGCTCAGCTAAAGTACGCCGTGTCTCAGAACTGGAGCCTCGCCGGCATACTGGACATGACCCAGACCCACGCCAACAACCCGGGTACGCTGCAGGCCCCGCTCGAAAATATGTGGACGGACATGTTCCGCGGAACCGGCGGCGTCTATGTCAAGAACCAGTATGACAAACTCAACGGCGGTGTGCAGGGCTATATCAACTGGGGCACACACAAGGTCGATGACGGCAACACGCCCGGAACTGCTCCTAAAGATTATCTGTTCCACTCAACAGACTATGTCATGGGCTTCACACTCTATGAGTCAATGTATCTCTGGCAGGCCAACACCCTCTCCGCAGGAATCGATTTCCAGCATTGGGGCGGCCATGTCTGGAACACAAATAAGGAGGACGAAAGCATACGCACCGCCGAGTCGAAACACCATGTGAACGAGATTGCCGGTTATGTGATGATGCAGCAGGGTTTCTTCAACGATATACTCAATGTCAACGCCGGTGTCCGTCTACAGCATGGTTCTACCTACGGAAACGTGTGGGTCCCCCAGGCCGGTTTCATTGTCAAACCGGGTTACAACTCGGAGTTCAAGGCCTCGTTCAGCAAGGGTTTCCGCGCACCCAATATCCGCGAGCTTTATCTCTATCCGCCGGCAAATCCGAACCTCAAGCCGGAGTATATGCTCAACTATGAGATAAGCTACCGTCAGCATCTGCTCGACTACAGGCTCATGGTCGGTGCGGCTATATTCTATATAGACGGAAAGGATATGATTCAGACCGTGCCCGTCGACGGCCGTCCGCGCAACATCAACACCGGTTCGTTCCACAATAAGGGTTTCGAAATAGAGGCGGCTTACAGTATCCTTTCAAACTTAAATGCAAGTGCTTCCTGGTCTTACCTTCATACAGATTCGGACAATCTCTACTCACCCAAAAACAAGTTAAATGCAGAAGTAACTTACTCTCCCGGCCCCTTCAGCTTCACGCTCGAGGAGATGAGCATCTTCAGTATGAAGAACGGCAATCCCCAAAACAGTGGTGTCAGCTACTCTTTGCTCAACTTCCGAGCCGCTTACACTCTCGGAGCGAAAGTGCCGGTGACGCTGACCCTCAAGATTGACAACATCACAAACAAGCACTACCAGATAATCTATGGCTGTCCCATACCGGGTACCACCCTGATGGGAGGCGTGGAGTTTAAGTTCTAATATTCCGTTTAGGTAAATCTATGGTTAAGCTGAATTGACTTTACCTCTTTTTGACTCTTTGTCTCTGACCACATTAAATGTTACTTGAACCAAAGTTTGTTTAGCCCGAAAAAATGAAAGCGCGTCTTTCAGTACTTTATTTCCTTCAATTCAGTGTCTGGGGCTGTTACCTGACCTCCTTCGGTCAATTTCTCGGAGCCGGAGGATTGGGTGGTGACATAGCCTGGTTCTACGCTGCGATTGGAGTAGTGTCTCTCCTCACCCCATCTCTCTTGGGACGTCTTGCCGACAGGACAGGACGTCCCGAGAAACTTTTGGCTGGTTGCCATTTCTGCGCCGCCCTTTTGATGTTCGTTATGTGGCGTTACGGCATGACTCACCCTCATCTCGAGTTTCGTATCTTTTACCCGCTATACCTCCTGTTCCTTGGGTTCTACATGCCGACAATGGCCCTGGCGAACACTTCGTCATTCGGACTGTTGACCCAGAACGGATACAGTACCGTCACCACCTTCCCCACAATACGGGTCTGGGGAACGGTGGGCTTTGTAGCGGCAATGTGGTTTGTCAACTCGACTTACTGGACCGGCTCCTCTCTCGGATTCGCCTTCACGGATGTCTCGGAGTTTGGTCGGTTGCGTTTCCAATATAACTCAATGCAGCTCCTGTGCAGTGGCGTGGCGGGTGTCCTCACCGGTCTGTTTGCCCTGTCTTTGCCTCCGTTGAAACCCTCTTCCGCCACTACTTCCGAACCTATGGCGTCCGCTGCTGAAGCGGCTACATCCCGCGATGCGTCTGAGGGCTCTGATTCGGTACAGACAGATTTTCAGACAGCAGAGAGACTGAAATTAGGTCAGTCGCTGAAGAAAATGTTCTCGCGCAGGGAGATTGCGGTCTTTCTCGTATTCGTAATGCTCTCCGGCGTATGTCTTCAGATATCCAACGGCTTCGCCACGCCTTATATATCCCACTTCGCCGGAATCGAAGAATATGCCGCGTCTCTCGCCTCGGGGAATGCCACGATGCTTTTCTCGCTCTCCCAAATCTCCGAAGCGTTCTGTATCCTTCTGGTCGGCCTCTCGCTAAGGCGGAAGGGCATCAAATGGGTATATGCGGTTGGACTGTTGGCATGGTGCCTGCGCTTCTTCACACTCGGTGCCGGCAACCCCGGTTCGGGCCTATGGCTGCTGTTGGCCTCGATGATAATCTACGGCATAGCCTTCAATTTCATCACCATAGCGGGTCATATATACATTCAGCAGGTCGCCCCCAAGGGTATGAAGGGCTTCGCCCAGGGGCTGATGATGTTCATGAGCAACGGACTCGGTGCGACCGTTGGCACCTTGATAGCCGGCGACATAGTCAACCGCTGGTGTCACTGGCAGCCCGTCACGGTGGGCTCCGCCGCGACGCCTATCCGTCTCTTCATGGGCGACTGGGCCTATCCCTTGTTCATCTTCGCCGCCTACGCCCTCTTCGTCGCCCTCCTCTGGCTCCTCCTCTTCCCCAAAAAACGCCACTAAAACATAGTGGCGCTTAAAGAAAAGGAGCACATAAAGCATTGTAGCGCAGGCTTCCAGCCTGCCCGGGTCCTTACCGATAAACTGTAGGGACCTCCCTTTGGGATGTTCACACACGTCTCAAAATGGATTGTTACATGGTTGAGTAAACATGCCGAAGGCATGTCCCTACAATTTATCGGTGATCACTCTGTTTGTATTTTCAGGGAGTTAAAAGATTTCATCTCACGCAGATACGGGTGGCTGAGCTTGCGCTCAGCCGTACCCTCGGGGCGCGGGATTGGAGGAGATTTTACGCAGAATTTTTTATTTGTATTTATTCTGTTCACATAACAAAGACGCGGGGCTCGGCTTCCGCCTCGCGATAGCCCGCAGATGCTGCCAGACGGTCGCAGATTTTGCCATCACCCTCTGAATAGGTGACTATATCGGTAACCTGGGCCTCAGATAAACACAGTGTTCGGCTTCCGCCTAGCGATGGCCCGCATATGCGGCCTAATGGTAGCAGATCTTGCCGGCATCGTCTGTCCCACGCGTAGCGACGATACCGCGTCAGCGGTATACCAGGGGTAGCCTATGGTGAGCGCCGCGATAGCGGTGCGTAACCATAGGTCATTGCCATCGATACCCACCCCTCGACACCGCGTCAGCGGTGCGCCCACGTCCATTCTCTCGTTCACAAAATTATTCGCAACGGTATCAAAAAACATTCCCTCCGACGCTAATTTGAGAGCGTCGGAGGGAAAAAAGCCTAAAGAATCAGAGGGTCAGTTACCGAATGTAATATATTGTTCCTTTGCTGATTGCTAACTGAAGATCGTTTCCTGTTCAGAACTTAGAGCGATTATCGAACTACTTTTATAACTTTCGAGTCTTGGCTATCGCTGACGAGTCTAATGCAGTAAACGCCGGTGGGATATTCTCTAAGGTCGATTTTCACTTCTGCTTTGTCTGATGAAACCTGTTTAAGGACTCTTCCGTCTGACGCGTAAATGTTCAACTGAGCAGCTGTACCTTCCTGTGAGAATCCTTTCACAAGATACACTCCCTTATCAATACTGATGACCTCCAATCTGTTTCCGTCAGCTTCATTTATAGAAGATGCATAATGGTTTTCTATATAAGCATAATAGACCAGATTCGGGAAGGCCTCGTTGTATAGGTTGAGATAATAGGAGCCTTTTGGCAAGGATAATAGGCCGTCAGTAGGCAGTGACTGAGGTTCACCATCGATGCTCCACTCGGTAATCGAAGATGAATTCGGAGGATATACTTCAGAGGACAGATCAAGGATTCCAGTCTCTTCAAGCATTATCAAATTAGGCTTAAAGGGAATAGAGAGCCTATAATTACGTTTGTATATATCATACATGTCTTGTGTCAGAGTGGAGAATGCCATCGGGTTATTATCCAAGTTCAAATAGGTACATTTTGAAGTGTCCATTTTGAACTCTGACAACATATTATTACTCAAATTAAGTGATGCAAGCTCATGAAGCTCAGTCAAATCTACCGAAGTCAATTGATTGTTGGATAAGTCCAGATAATCAAGGGGTTCATCGGAGGAGATGAATGTCTCAATCTGAGAATCGGTTAATATGAGATTAGTAAGGGCTGTGCATCCGGTAATGTTTAGAGTCTTTATTTTATTGCTTCCACCATGAGACTGGAGATCGACTAATCCCGTAGCACCGGAGAGGTCAAGTTCCTCCATTTGGAAATTAAAAGGATACAGTACTGTCAAGCCTTCCTTATAATTCAGGTTGAAAGATGTTACCCTATATGCGTCTTCAGATTGTTGGTCATTCTCATATTCTTTGGGACAGAAGAAACTTATGCCGGTAAAGAATGAGGGGCCAACCGTGACGCCAAAGGAATACTTTCCTTTAGGGAGGACCCTATTTACTTCAGCGTAAAATTCATCCGGGCCCATCTCCTCCCAAAGATATCCGTTTCCATATATTTTTCCTTGATCGGCATTCAAGTAAAATCTTACAGTTTGCTCTTCCGGCACCTCAATCTCAAATGTGATGTCACATCCTTGCATATCAATTTGATATAACGGAAAAGCCAAAACATTATCCTCTACCGTCAACCTATGCAGGTTTCCTTCAAGTTCGTTTCCGTTTACGATCCAACCATGGCATACAAAGGGATCTTTTGACACAGCGGATAATATAGCTTCCTCTCCCTCGTGATAGAGACCGGCCCCAGATAACAATAAGGAAGAAACATCAATCGACTCTTCTGGAATTTTGCTTGTGTCGATAGATACACGATAACCGTCATCTTCTATCTGACACTTCTCCCAGTTATCGGCCATTAAATATGCTCCCTTATCACCTTTGGCTATAAAGAGATTTATTTTGTTAAAATCCAAATGAGAATATTGGATATCTGAGTTATATCGCGGTGGACGTGAAGATGCGCAAGTAACTTTAGTTAAATTGTTACAGTTGAACAGACCCTTAACAGTAGAGATAGATTCGGGAAGGGATAGGCTCTCCAGCGAAGGACAGTCATAGAGACAGTCGATTTCACTGAGCCGGAAACATTGCATAAGGTCTAAGTTTTTGAGATCCCTACAATTATTAAGTCCAGTAAAAGATGTAAGTGTAGACGGCAGTTTAAGATTCTCAATCCCGACAATTGAAGGCGCAGGATTAACAGTCCCACCTACGACGACAAAATCTCTCACCGTAGTGGGATGTTCTTTGATATCTTTGTCGTCTAAAATCTGAGATCTGTAAGCAGGAAGAGAACCTGACTCTGACCTAAATGACGGCTGCGATGTTGAGCTATCGAATGTATGAGTTGCATGAAAAAGATCTACGATATTTTGCACAGGATTGTGACTGAGATCGAGGTCCTTAAGATAGGGTACATTGCTCAATCCGCTGAAATACTTTAGATTGACTGCTTCCTCAGTATTTAAGGTTTTTAAAAAAGGAAATGAAGAAACACTAAAATTTGTCAGCGAAGCAGGCAAGGTGAGATTATCTATATGCCAATTTCCTTCAGAAGAAAGTGTTGTCAAAGTCTGCGGAAGTACTATATCCTCTATTGGACCCGCGAAACCCCTAAGGGTTTTCAGATAAGGAGGAAGCTGAACTTTCTGTAACGCCCCTGCACCCCTTAATCCCTCTAAGTCTTCTACATTTATACACTTAGAAAAGTCAACGAAATTTATTATAGAAGTATTAAATAGCTCATCATCAACGAAATATAAAGTTGAAGGAAATGAAACAGAGGTAAATCGAGGGGAGAGGCTTCCAAACCATTCAACTCCTTCAGGGACGTCCAACTCTCCAAATAACCGACAGTCAGCTGTAATTTCTAATGACAGGTAATCCTTAAAAACAGGAAAGTCTAACTTTATGAGTGAGGGATTGTTTATTGTGATATCCAAGTATTTATCTTGACGAGCCACGGTTGCTTCTGAAAGGTCGGCATCATGAAGATTGGGAAGCTGGAGTAACTGGTTAAAATCATTGAACGTTATTTCACCGGTCACTTTAATTGACCTTACTTCCGAGCGAGTATATCCCAAGTTTCCTATTGCAGAAAGCAAATCATTGGACAAGTCCGAAGCAACGGTTATCATCGGCATCTCGGAGATGCAATCTACAGCAGGATACAGTTCTTCATATTTCCATGGATTGGGAGCCATGATGTATGCAGCTGAGATGACTTCTACATCTTCAATAATAGGCATTTTTCCTGAATTGAAGATAACGGCAGCTGGTTTAGTATCATAGAAAGCATAGGGGGCAATTCTTTTTACACTTTCTTCAATATTCACGATGCCGTAATAGGCTGGCGGTATGGCAAGAAGAGTCGAACGATCGAACGAATATATCAATCCGTCAATTTCGGTGAGTGTAGTTGAATTCTGTGGCACTTCCAGATCTGTCAAAACATAGTTGTTATTGAGGGATTTCTCCATGAAGCCTGTCAAAGTGGCCGGCAGTATCAAACGGTTGAGAGAATAACTACCCCGTAAATATTTATGCAGGGAATTGTTACGCACCTCTACAAAAGCATCTCTGGGAAAAGTGTTTGCAGGATAGAGATAATTAGTTGGAGGTCCTATTATCCAGTCAGAAGAAAGATCTTGAATCGAGCCATTTGTTCCATAATATTCACAGATCACTGCATCAGACAGGTCCAGGGTGTTGGTGACATTTATAGTCACAGCCTTAAGGGTCTCAAAGTCCCTTGCATCGATATTGCCACTTACTTTAAGATAGGGTGCCACTAAGGCTTGACCTTCAACTTGAAGAGTTCCAGGAGTATCACAGTGGATCTCCACAAAGTCTTTTTCTGAAGCGGAAAAGGCAAGTACTCCGGAAATGAAGCTCCAGAGGACTATACCCATCACAGATAGTAGTCTTACTTTCATAATACTTAGATTAGGAATACACAAAATAACTGACGACCACAACCTGCAGGGGACTTAGCCAAACCAAAAAGAGAACCAATGCCCCGAATCAGGTTGAGTAGTATTTTTTAATGATTGATGTTGCGTGTCCGCGACTCCCTCCTGACACTATTGGTTTGAAATGTAAGAAAGTTTATAAACGAAAAGACGTGGAGTCTGTACCGTGGCTTGTCTCTCAAACACAGGCTCTCGCATCGCCTTCACAGATAAGACAAGCAACGCAGAGCCCACGCCGATATGAACAGTCAAGGTACAACTCAGCCCTAACCCTCTCGGGCCTGTGCTGGGATGTGCCTGTATATACATATCCGTGGACGTCTACCGTTGCTATGTTCCGATCTGTGATGAATTTGCGAGATTCGTGTTTGACGGGAACAAAGCGCCAATAAACGCCTTTCCAAAAAAGAAGATGTTGTCATCCCCAAACCCACCCGGTTGTCACCGCCGCGACCAAACGGCTCGGCAAACAACCCGTCGGCGTTGGGACTTTGACATCGCGAAGTTAAATAATTTCAATGTCTTCTCCAAAAAATCTAAAATTTTAACATTCATTCTAATATCACCAATGGTTACGCACTGCATACGTGGAACTCACCATTGACTACCAATGGCGCACCGCTAACGCGTGGATTAGGGTCCTTACCGATAAACTGTAGGGACATCCCTTGGGATGTTCACACAGGTGTCAAAATTGATTGTTACATGGTTGAGTAAACATGCCGAAGGCATGTCCCTACAATTTATCGGTGATCACTTTGTTTGTATTTCCAAGGAAATAAAAGATTCCATCTCACGCAGAAACGGGTGGCTGAGCTGGCGCTCAGCCGTACCCTCGGGGCGCGGGATTGGAGGAGATTTTGCGCAGATTTTTTATCTATCATACGGCCCGTTTTGCACGCAGGCGCGCTCGGCTGAAGCCTCGCCCCCAACGCAGATGCGGCCAGACGGCCGCAGATCCTGACGGACGCAATTCTTCGGTAAGAATCCCGATAAAGCATTGTAGCGCAGGCTTCCAGCCTGCTCCAATGACTTGAAAATGAGTTGGAAATGACTCGTGGCAGGCTGGAAGCCTGCGCTACAATGCTTTATCGGATGATATGCGTGCCGTCGTTCCGGGAGGTTCCGCTTGGGTCCGGGCGAAAGAGGCTCGTCAGAGCCGAGTGGCTTCCGTAACCCCCAGCGTTCTAATGTGTTGAAAATGAAAAATTTTCCGCGAGGTTCCGCCCTTTCGGCGCATCCGGGCACGGCAGTGACCGGACCAAGTTCCGTATCTCTATTTTTCCTTTTAGTTTAATAGTGTCGTATCTCTATTTTTTCCTTTCAGTTTAATAATGAGACAGATGTCCCACCCCAGCTCCTCAAACTACAATAAGTTAACACCAATGGCTTCCAGCCTGCGCCAATAATGGCCATAGTATAACTTTTACTATGGCCATTATAATTGCGCAATAATTTGCAGTTCTCGGGGTGGACTGGAAGCCTGCGGTACAATGCTTTATGTGCTCCTATGATTTAGCGCGTCAGGTTGGGGTCAAGGGACGAGGAACTTGTGGGTCTTGGTGGCTGAGCGCCAGATGTAGAGGCCGGAGGATAGGCCGGAGAAGTCTCCGTAGGTGACGTTGCGAGCCACCGCATGGCCTTGAAGAGTGTAGACTGTGCCTTGGTTGTCGGTCGGTTCACTTGGCTGCTCGTTTACACCGGTGTCTCCCGATACGACGCCCTGCGGAAAAATCGGAAGCGACGGAAACCAGTAGTTCATTATCATTTCATAATCTCGGATCTTCTCGCCTTCAGGGGAATAGCGACGCGTGATGTAGGTTGGCGTGCCGAACTCGTGATAGAGGGCCATGTAAAGTTCGTCGGTCTCGGGATGTACGCCGATGGCGCACCCATACAGCTTCCAGTTGGCTCCCTCCTCCTCCAAGTCGATGAAGAGGCTCTGCTCGCGGGTGTCGCAGTCGAACTTATATATCTTCGTTCCGGTGAACCATCGGTTCGGACCCCCTTTCCAGTAGAGGCAGTTCTGCACCGTCGAGGCAACGAAGGCGTCCGGTGTCCAGGCATACCATGAGTTGGAGGGTGGATACATGCCCTCCGGAGTGGGTATGACTTCATATTCGAGTGTCTCGGGGTCGAGCCTGACGAGATAGTTGAGGAAAGCCCCCGTGCCCTGGAGGTTCTTGGCTACGGACAGCCAAAGACTCCCGTCTTTTGATTTGACTATCGACCCGATACCGGCCCCCTCCTGAACAATGTCCATCGAGATTACGTCGGTGACCTTATCTGTCGAGGGATTGACAACGAGCACTCCATATTGCTGATGCGCAACAAAGATTTTGCCGTCTGCCGCAACCATCATTCCCGACTGACCATGATAGAGCGAACCTGTCGGATCGGTGTTGGGCTTGTCGTTGTCTCCGCCTGCGTTCGGATTTGCCGAACCTTCGACCTGACCAGTAACGGTATAGGTGTCGAGATTGAACACCCAAACGCCATTGCTTGTGGAGATGTAACCCTTTCCGTCATCGACACCGATGAAGCCGCGGCCATCACACTGTGCACCGGAGGGGTCGATGAGGGCTTGCTGGTGAAGTATCTTCATCGTCTTGGCATCACAGACCGTGATGCGTCCGCCGGTGACAGTGGCCCCGGGGTCTTTCTCCTGCTTGGCGATGAGATAAAGGCGGTCCTTCCATATTGCGCCGTACTGATTGGTGCATCCGAGCTCCATACCCGGGTTCTCGGCCTGAACTATCCGGTATTTCCAATAGTCGCCGTTC
Organism: uncultured Sangeribacter sp.; assembly: GCA_964618395.1. Taxonomy (GTDB): domain Bacteria; phylum Bacteroidota; class Bacteroidia; order Bacteroidales; family Muribaculaceae; genus Lepagella. The sequence continues at coordinate 1,348 of CAZUAK010000038.1, read as the reverse complement.
GGCTCGTCGGGAAGAAGGTAATTGACTGTAGAGTTCTGATGACCGTACCAATCCTCGTTTACCCAGATGATACCCTCCGTATAGTCAGAATCCTGAGCGGCAATGGCCGGAGCCATTGCCGTCAGGAATAATGCTGAAAGAATCAGTTGACGTTTCATTTGCGGATCATTACTTTGGTGCTGAAACCATTGTCAGACGCCACAACGTAGATACCCTCGTGCGTGCCGAACTCGAACATAAAGCTGTCACAGTCAACGAAGAACTCGGCGAGTGTGTGACCGGCTATGTCGTAGATACGGAAGTTCTGTCCGGCGAATCCCGAGAGAATCATGCGCTTGCCGTCACAGAGCATGGACGTTGCCGTCTCGACCGAAGCGGTGCCGGTGGGAATCTCGGACACATCGACCGATACAGTCTTGGTGACAGTACGTCCGTTTGACTGCGCGGCGAGGGTGAGATACTGCTTGCCGGCTGTCTTCGGAGTGATGGTGAGCGTCTTGCCTTCGAGGGTGATATCGGCGGCCTTCACGTTCTCGCCTTCCTCATCCTCCTCGGCCAGAAGCATCGGGGTGTCGATGAGAGTGAGCTGAATGTTTGAGTCGATGTTGTCGCGGTCGCTGATCAGTTCGGAGAGGTCTATCTCCCTCACACCTTCCTTGACGTCAAGCGCGATGTTGTCGAGGTCTATTTCCGCATCAAACTTGTCGGGGAAGATTGCGAAGGCCTGGAACCAGTAATAAGGTCTCAACGCGATGGTCCTCTTGATTTCACCGGTTGCGGGGTCGATGAAGTGAGTCCAGTTATAGCGATAGTGACCCGAGGCGGAGTCTTCGGTCGTCATGACGATGAGTTCGTCAGAGCGGTCGTCATATCGGAGAGTGCCGTATGTTTTCTGTTTCACGGCCGAGTGAGAACCGGTGAGCGCAGCCTGTTCCATATCGAAGACCGGTGTCAGCAGATTCGGATCCGAGCCGACTTCCCAACCGTAATACTTGTCCTTGGCAGAACCGCCGGCGATTCCTCCTCCGGCAGAGAACCAGATGGTGTTGCGGCTGTGGCTGCCGACGAACGGAGTGTTTCTCCATGCTCCCCATGAGCAGGTGGGATAGGATACGTGTGCGGGGAAGGTGACGCTCATCTCCTCGTTCACTTCCAGAGTCTCGGGGTCGATGCAGGTGAAACGTCCGCAACCGTTCTCGGTCGATGCGACCCATACGTTGCCGTCGGCCGTCTGTGTGATACCCTGGACTGTAACCATCGGATAGTTCTTGACAACCTGATCTGTCTCTGTGTCGATAGCGAATGCTCCGGTGGACTGCTTGATGCCGAAGACATACCTGCCGGCGTT
>CAZUAK010000037.1:6635-15765 GCA_964618395.1 uncultured Sangeribacter sp. | reverse complement strand
TCTCACCTCAACGGTTTTCAAGACCGCCGCAATCGACCACTCTGCCATCTCTCCTGGTTTTGCGAGTGCAAAGTTACGCGTTTTTTTCTTTCCCACCAAATTTTTTGCGTTTTTTTCTCAATTTTTTCTTCTTTCACCCTATTTTCTCACCCTCATGGGCTCCATTCATATTTTTATCGCGGATATTTCACCGTTTTTTCGTAATTTTGCGGTTTAGAGGACAAAACGCCCTCTCAAGTCATACTATCATGGAAGAAGTCATCGAAAAGGTTGATCGCGCTTTGATCGAGTCCGAGCTTTCCTCGGAGAGGTTCTTACGCTTGACCAACAAGGCAGGCAACGAGATTTATGTCGTGGATTATAAAACGGCCCCTAACGTCATGCGCGAAATCGGACGGCTGCGCGAACTGGCTTTTCGCGAGGCCGGGGGCGGCACAGGCAAGCCTCTGGACATCGATGAGTTCGACCTCATGGACCCTCCCTGCCGACAACTGATAGTCTATGACCCTGAAGAGAAGGAGATTATCGGCGGATACCGCTTTATCCTGGGCTCCGACATGGTCATGGAGAACGGTGTTCCACGTATCGCCACGTCTCACCTCTTCAGCTTCTCGAAGGAGTTTATCGACGACATCCTCCCCAACACCCTGGAACTGGGCCGCTCTTTCGTCTCGCCCAAGTATCAGAGCGCCAAGGCCGGACGCAAGGCCCTCTACGCGCTCGACAACCTCTGGGACGGTCTCGGAGCACTGACCATCATATACCCGCAGATTCAGTATCTTTTCGGCAAGGTCACCATGTATCCCAATTTCGGAACCCGCTCGCGAGACCTTGTCCTTGGCTTCCTCCACAAATACTTCCATGACCCCGACGGACTCGTCGTTCCGTTCGAGCCCATGCCCACGGCGGCCCTCTCTCCCGAGATTCAGTCGGTCTTCACCGGTTCTTCTTTCAAGGAGGACTACAAGATACTCAACAGCGCCATCCGCGCCGAGGGACGCAACATCCCCCCGCTGGTGAACGCCTACATGAACCTTTCGCCGACGATGAAGATGTTCGGCACGGCCATCAACCGGGAGTTCGGCGATGTGGAGGAGAGCGGAATCCTGCTGAAGATTTCCGACATCTTTGACGAAAAGAAAGAACGGCACATCGGCACGTTCCAGATCCACACGGTCAACCCCAAGGACCAAACGACAGACAAGCCAACAGACGACAAGACGTTATGAAAAAGGTAGCAGTCACCGGCGCAGACGGTTTCATCGGGTCTCACCTGACCGAGGCACTTCTCAACGAGGGGTACGAGGTCAAGGCGCTGGCCCAGTACAACTCTTTCAACAACTGGGGCCATCTCGAAGGGATACGCCATCCGAACCTCGAGGTCGTCACCGGCGACGTGCGCGACAGCGCCTTCTGCCGACACTTCCTCAAGGGGACCGACACGGTCTTTCACCTCGCCGCCCTCATAGCCATCCCCTACAGCTATGTCGCTCCGGAAAGCTACGTTGACACCAATGTCAAGGGGACGCTCAACATCTGTCAGGCGGCTCTTGACAACGGCCTTGACCGGGTTCTGGTCACAAGCACGTCTGAGGTTTACGGCACGGCCCGCTATGTGCCCATAGACGAGAAACATCCCCGTCAGCCCCAGTCGCCATACTCCGCCTCCAAGATAGGTGCTGACGCAATAGCGAAGAGCTTCCACAACGCCTTCGGGCTCCCGCTGACCATCGTGCGCCCCTTCAACACCTACGGGCCGCGCCAGTCGGCAAGGGCCTTCATCCCGACGGTCATCACACAGATTGCCGACGGTGCAAAAGAGATAAAGGTCGGCGACCTCTCCCCCACGCGCGACTTCAACTTCGTGACCGACACAGCCGCGGGGTTCATCGCCATCGCCAAGAGCCCGGAGACAATAGGCCGCGAGCTCAACATCGCGACGGGCACCGAAATATCGATGAAAGACACCCTGGAGACCGTCCGGAGACTGATGAACTCCGACGTGAGGTTCACCGTCGACCCCGCCAGGCTGCGCCCCGCCAACAGCGAGGTCTTCAGGCTATGCGGCGACAGCTCCGAGCTGCGCCGGCTCACCGGCTGGGCCCCGCGCGTCAGCCTCGAGGAGGGACTGGGGAAAACGATAGAATGGTTTCTCGGAGAGGACCATCTCAAACAATATAAGTCTGACATATACAACAGATGAGCAATAAGAAGATCACCATCCTCATGCTCGGAGGAGCACGCCGCGTTTCCATGGCCGAGCTGCTGAAACGAAGCGGAGAGCGCATCGGACACGAAATCGAGATTATCAGTTACGAACTTCTTGAGCAAGTGCCTATCGCGCTTGTCGGACGCGTCATTGTCGGGCTGCGCTGGAGCGACCCCCGCGTGGTCGAGGACATCATCCGCGTCTGCCGTGAGAACAATGTCAAGATAATCCTCCCCTTCGTCGACGGAGCCATCGAGATAGCGGCCAAGTGTAAGGAGGCCATGCCGGAGGTCTTCGTTCCAGTCGGAGACTTCGAGACGAGCCGCACAATGTTCGATAAGGTGGAGGCCGCCAAGGCCTTCCATGACGCGGGGCTCCCCATACCGGTGACCTACCGCGCCATCAACGCCGAGATGCCGGCCATCGCCAAGCCCCGCCACGGCTCGGCCTCGCGCGGCATCCACGTCTTCCACAACATGGACGAACTGATGCACCTCCCCAACCTCCAGGACTATATCGTTCAGGAATATATAGCCAACCGCGAGGAGTATACCGTCGACTGTTATGTCACCGCCAAAGGTGAGATACTGACGGTGGTCCCCCGCTGCCGACTCGAAGTCATGGGGGGCGAGGTGACGCGCACCATCACCTGCCGCAACGCCATCCTTGACCGCATGAGCCGCGAGGTCATAGAGAAGTTCAGGCTCCGCGGCCCGGTGACCCTGCAGTACCTCCACGACCTGGACACCGACAGGTTCCTGCTCATGGAGGTCAATCCTCGCCTGGGCGGCGGGGTCATCTGCTCCATATATGCCGGAGCGCCCATCGCCGACTACATCATCAACGAAGCCCTCGGCCTGGAGCTCAAGCCCTGTGACGACTGGGCATACAACACGCTGATGGCCCGCTATCAGAAAGAAGCGATATTCTATGAAGCCTAACCCCTCAGAGCGATGAGCACAATCATAATAGCCGAAGCCGGAGTCAACCATAACGGGCGTATCGACCTCGCCCGGCGCATGGTGAAGGCCGCCAAGGAGGCCGGAGCGGACTATGTCAAATTCCAGACGGCCGTCCCCGAGCTGGTCATATCCGAAATAGCCCCGCAGGCTGAATATCAGAAGGAAAACACGGGCCGCGTGGAGTCGCAGCTCGACATGTGCCGCCGCATTCACCTTCCGCTCGAAGCCTATGCCGAGCTGAAGGCGCTCTGCGAAGAGGTGGGCATAGGTTTCATGTCGACACCCTTCGACCCGGTTTCGGTCGACACCTTAGCTGCATTAGGCCAGGACTGGTTCAAGATTCCCTCGGGCGAAATCACCAACCTCCCCTACCTGCGCCAGGTCGCGTCTAAAGGTATCCCCGTGATACTCTCGACCGGCATGTCGACACTCGAGGAGGTCGAGGACGCCGTCAAAATCCTCACCGGCACCCATCCGGACTATCCCTCGCAGAGCCGACTGACGCGTGACGACATCATAGTCCTTCACTGCACAACCCAGTATCCGGCCCCCATAGACGAGGTCAACCTCCTGGCCATGAAGACCATGGGAGAACGCCTCGGAGTACGCACCGGTTACTCGGACCACACGCCCGGGACAGAGGTTGCCGTGGCCGCAGCCGCCCTCGGCGCCTCGGTGATAGAGAAACACTTCACCCTCTCACGCCAGCTCGAAGGGCCCGACCACAAGGCATCGCTCGAGCCGCTCGAACTCGCCGACATGATACGCCAGATACGCAATGTCGAAGCTGCCTTAGGTGACGGCCAGAAACGGGTGACAGACAGCGAACGGCCCAACATCGAGGTGGCGCGTAAGAGTATCGTGGCCTCGCGCCCGATAAAGAAAGGCGACCTCCTCGACGAGACGAACCTGGCCGTTAAACGCCCCGGCAACGGACTCTCCCCCATGAACTGGGACAAGGTCATAGGGACCAGGGCCCTGCGCGACTATCCGGCCGACGCGCTCATCGACACCGAGCAAGCCGAGGCTCAAGTCGCCGACGGACCCAATACATAAGATTCAATAAACAGAAGACATAATACCCAATCAACGAACATGATAGCAGTCGCAACAACCACCCGAGCGGACTGGGGACTCCTTCTCCCGCTCCTCCGCGAACTCAGAGAACGGGGAACAGAGCCCGCAGTCATTGCTGCGAACATGCACCTTCTTCCGGAGTACGGCAACACGATAGACGAAATCCGCGCCTCGGGCTTCGAGCCGGTGGCAAAAGTGCCGGCCAAGGGAGATCCGGCCCGGACACTGTCGGCCACCATCGAGGGCTTCACCGACGCACTGCGCAAGCTCAAGCCCAAGGCCCTCGTCCTGCTCGGTGACCGCTTCGAGACACTCGGCGCCGCCTCGGCCGCCCTGCTGGCCGGCGTCCCCATTGTCCACATCGCCGGCGGTACAATCTCCGAAGGGGCCATAGACGACTCTATCCGGCATGCCATCACCAAACTCGCCTCCCTTCATCTCGTGGAGACCGAGCAGTGCCGCCACCGCGTGATTCAGATGGGCGAGGACCCCTCGACCGTCTTCACCGTCGGTGCGTCCGGTGTATGGAACGCCATGAACGTTGACCTCATGAGCCGCGAGGAGCTGTCAAAGAGCCTCAACTTCGTCCTCCCCGACCGTTTCATCGTCGCCACCCTTCACCCCTGCACCCGCAGCGAGACACCCGCGACAGAGCAGATGGAGAACTTCATCAAGGGCCTCGAGCAGTCGCTCAAGGAGTTCCCGGGTCTGGGCATCATCTTCACCTATCCCAACAATGACTCCGACCCCAAGCCGCTCATCGAACAGATAAAGGCCTTCGCCGCACGTCATCCCGGCCAGGTTCTGGCCGTCCCGTCGTTAGGCATGAGGCGCTACCTTTCGGCCGTGGCACTCTCTGTCGGCGTCGTCGGCAACAGCTCGAGCGGCATCGTCGAGACTGCCTCGCTCGGAGTGCCTACCCTCAACGTGGGCGTACGCCAGGAGGGGCGCGAGGCTCCGCCGAGCGTGCTCAACACCCCGGCCACTCCGTTGGGCGTCTCGATAGGCATCCAGAGCCTGATGCGCCCCACCACACAGGAGCAGGCGCGCCTGAAGTTCAACCCCTACTTCCGCAACGGCACACCCAAGCTCATGGCCGACGCCATCATGAAGTTCGACTTCCACAAGTATCCGCGAAAGAAGTTCTACAACCTTTAAGGCCCCTTTATCACAGAAATGTGGCCTGAGCAGATGTCAATCACCTGCAGTTCAAGATAAAACCGCGCGTAAGCATGAAGACACTGTTTCTCATAACTGCCCGAGGGGGCAGCAAGGGCATCCCCGGGAAGAACATAAAGCTCCTCGGAGGCAAGCCCCTGATATGCCACTCCATAGACAGGGCGCGCGAGTTTGCCGACGATGCCGACATCTGCCTCTCGACAGACTCCGAAGAGATAGCGGAGACCGCCCGCCGCTACGGGCTGGCGGTGCCCTTCATGCGCCCGGCAGAACTGGCCGGAGACACCGCCGGGAGCTATGAAGTCATCATGCACGCCCTCGACTTTTATAAGAAGAAAGGCGTGGACTATGACCGGGTGGTGCTCCTTCAGCCCACATCGCCGCTGCGCACCCGCGAGGACATCGCGCAGGCACTCTCTCTGTGGACTCCCGAGACAGATATGGTCGTCACCGTCACCGAGGCGAAGGCAAATCCCTATTATGACGCTTTCGAGACCGGACCCGACGGATATCTCCACATCTCGAAAGGTGAGGGCAAGTATACCCGCCGTCAGGACGCTCCCGAAGTCTGGCAGTATAACGGCGCGGTCTACGTGATGACGGCCGACGCGCTGCGCCGGGGCCCGATGAGCTCTTTCAGGCGCATCGTCCCCTCCCCCATGAGCCGTGAGCACTCGGTCGACCTGGACACACCGCTCGACTGGCTGATGGCAGAATACCTATTGAAGAAAGAATAATATGGCAGAAGCAAAACCGGAACAGGCCAAACGCCTTCAGGAACTCGCCACGGCGCCGATATGGAAGATGCTGCTCAAGTACAGCCTCCCGGCAGTCGTCGGCACCGTCGTCATGGCCCTGTACAACATCATTGACTCCATCGTCATCGGCCACGCCATCGACGATCCCAATGTCGTGGCCGGAATAGCGGTGACATTCCCCGTGATGAACCTCGCCACCGCCCTCGGCATGCTTATCGGAGCCGGTGCGGCCACGCGCGTCTCGATCGTTCTCGGACAGAACGACCACCGGCGCGCCGAGATTATCCTGGGCAACTCCGTCCAGCTTTCGGTCTATGTCGGACTGACATACATCACCCTGTTTGCCATCTTCCTCGACAAGATCCTCGTCATCTTCGGCGCCTCTCCCAACACGCTGCCATACGCCAAGGAGTTCCTCCAGTGGGTGATGCCGGGCATGGTTCTGATGAACCTCACGTTCTCGTACAACAACGTCATGCGCGCCTCCGGCTATCCGCGCAAGGCGATGTATACCAACTTTATCGGTGCCGGTCTCAACGCCTGCCTTGCCCCTCTCTTCCTCTTCGGGTTCAAGTGGGGAATCCGCGGAGCAGCCATTGCGACAGACATCTCCATGCTGGTCACCTGCTTTTTCGTCATGGCCCACTTCTTCCAGAAAAAGTCGGACCTCCACTTCGAAAAAGGGACCTTCAAGCTCAACTGGCCCATCATCAGCTCGGTGCTCTATATCGGCATGGCGCCGTTCCTCATCAATGTCGCCGGCTCGGTCATCAATGCCATCGTCAACAACTCCCTGCTCAAGTATGGCGGTGACGACGCCATAGCGGCCGTTGTGGTCTTCAACCGTTTCGTGACCATCTTCGTCTTCGTCGTCATCGGCATCTGTCAGGGCATGCAGCCCATCCTGGGCTACAACTACGGCGCGCGCAAGTATGACCGTCTGTTCAAGACGCTGCGCCTGGCCGCCACCTGCGCCGTCATCATCACCACCTGCGGCTCGCTCATCGGCGCCTTCAATCCGCGCACAATCGCCGGCATGTTCATGCGTGACCAGGCTCAGATAGACTGTGCCGTCAACTGCCTGCGCATAACCACGATGGGATTCTGGATGGTCGGTTTCCAGATTGTCTCCACAAACTTCTTCCAGTCCCTGGGCTTCGCCGGCAAGGCTGTCTTCCTCTCGCTCACCCGCCAGATAATCTTCATGATACCCCTGCTGTTCATCCTGCCGCCTATATGGCAACTGAACGGTGTCTGGGGTGCCTTCCCGATATCCGACTTCCTCTCAACCGTCGTCGCGGGCCTGATGCTGTGGTGGCAGATACGCCACATCAAACGCGAGCCGGCACCTCCGGTCGGGCCCGACTCTCCGGCCGGCGTCTGAACGCGGACCACCCTTCACTCCTCATCATCCTCTCCCCCCTTTGTTTTTGCGCACAGTCCCCGCGGCAGTGCCAATGAACGAGCACCGGAAAAAAGAAAAACCAAAATATCCATTTATAAAATGGCAGATTACAACCATAAGGAAATTGAACAGCGTTGGCAGTCATACTGGCGTGACAACGAGGTTTATAAAGTCAGCGAGGACCCCTCGCGCAAGAAATTCTACGTCCTCGACATGTTTCCCTATCCCTCGGGTGCGGGCCTTCATGTCGGTCACCCGTTAGGGTATATCGCAAGCGACATCTACTCTCGCTTCAAACGTCAGAAAGGCTTCAACGTCCTTCACCCGATGGGCTATGACGCCTACGGCCTGCCCGCCGAGCAGTATGCCATCCAGACAGGACAGCATCCCCGGAAGACGACCGAGCAGAACATTGCCCGCTATCGCGAGCAGCTCGACAAAATCGGGTTCTCTTTCGACTGGAGCCGCGAGGTCCGCACCTGCGACCCGGAATATTACCGCTGGACCCAGTGGGCCTTCATGCAGATGTTCAACCACTACTATGACCTCGACGAGCAGAAGGCCCTCCCCATCTCTAAACTCATCTCACACCTCGAAAAAAACGGAACGGAAGGGCTGCACGCCGCGGAGTCGCGCCACGTGGACCTGACGGCCGACGAGTGGAACGCCCTCAGCGAGAAGGAACAGCGCGAGCTGCTGATGAACTGGCGCATAGCCTATCAGGGCGAGACGATGGTCAACTGGTGTCCCGAACTCGGAACGGTGTTGGCCAACGACGAGGTCTCGGAGGGTGTCAGCGTCCGCGGCGGCTTCCCGGTAGAACAGAAGCTGATGCGCCAGTGGTGCCTTCGCGTCTCGGCCTACGCCCCGCGTCTACTCGATGACCTGAAGGAGGTCGAGTGGAGCGACTCGCTCAAGGAGACGCAGCGCAACTGGATTGGCCGCTCGGAAGGCGCCGAGATGAAGTTCCCGGTCAAGGACAAGGATTTCAGCCTCGAGATTTTCACCACACGCGCTGACACGGTATATGGCGTGACATTCATGGTTCTGGCGCCGGAGTCGAAATACCTCGACCTGCTCGTCACCCCCGAACAGCGCGCGGCCGTCGACGCATATCTCGACGAGGTCAAACACAAGACCGAGCGTGAACGTCAGATGGACAAGAAGGTGACCGGCGTCTTCACCGGCTCTTATGCCGTCAATCCGCTCACGGGCAAGGAGATTCCCATCTGGGTCAGCGACTATGTCCTGGCCGGATACGGAACCGGTGCAATCATGGCGGTTCCGGCCCATGACTCGCGAGACTATGCCTTTGCGCGCAAGTTCAACCTCCCCATCGTGCCGCTCATCGAAGGCGCAGACGTCTCTGAAGAGAGCTATGACGCAAAAGAGGGTATCGTCATCAACTCATGCGGTCCCGAACTCGACCTCAACGGCCTGCAGGTCAAGGAGGCAATCGCCCGCACAAAGAAATTCATCGAGGAGAAGGGCCTCGGCCACGTGAAGACGAACTACCGCCTTCGCGACGCCATCTTCTCGC
>CAZUAK010000037.1:0-6625 GCA_964618395.1 uncultured Sangeribacter sp. | reverse complement strand
ACTGGGGCGAGCCCTTCCCGGTCTACTACAAGGACGGTGTGGCCTATCTGATGGACGAGTCGGAGCTTCCGCTCGAACTGCCTTCGGTAGACAGTTACCTCCCGACAGCCGACGGCGAGCCGCCGCTGGGCCGTGCTAAAGACTGGAAGACAAAGGAGGGTTATCCCATCGAACTGTGCACGATGCCGGGATTCGCCGGCTCGTCGGCCTACTATCTCCGCTATATGGACCCGCGCAACGACAAGGCGCTCGTCAGCCCCGAGGCTGACGCTTACTGGCGTCAGGTAGACCTCTACGTCGGCGGTGCGGAACACGCCACGGGCCACCTCATCTACTCGCGTTTCTGGAACAAGTTCCTCTATGACCTCGGCCTCGTCGTCGAGCCGGAGCCGTTCCGCAAGCTCGTAAACCAGGGCATGATTCAGGGGCGCTCAAACTTCGTTTACCGCATAAAGGACACCAACACGTTCGTCTCCAAGGGTCTGAAGAAGGATTATGACGTGACCCCCATCCGTGTGGATGTCAACATCGTCAGCAACGACATCCTCGACCTCGACGCCTTCCGCAACTGGCGTCCGGAATACAAGGACGCCGAGTTTATCCTCGAAGACGGGAAGTATGTTTGCGGATACGCCGTGGAGAAGATGTCGAAGTCTATGTTCAATGTCGTCAATCCCGACAATATCGTCGAGCGATACGGTGCCGACACACTCCGCCTCTACGAGATGTTCCTCGGTCCGGTCGAGCAGTCCAAGCCGTGGGACACGAACGGCATCGACGGTGTCAACCGCTTCCTCAAGAAACTGTGGTACCTCTTTGACCGCGCGGACTTCGAGAAGAATCCGAAGATGTCAAAAGAGGAGAGCAAGGCCATCAACAAGCTGATAAAGAAGGTCACCCAGGACATCGAGAACTTCTCGTTCAACACATCGGTGGCGGCGTTCATGATAGCCGTCAACGAGCTTCAGGCGCTTCCTGCCGTCAGCCGCGAGGGCATGGACAAGTTCACCCGCGTCATCGCCCCCTTCGCCCCGCACATCGCCGAGGAGTTCTATCACCTTCTGGGCAATGAAGGCTCCGTGGTCGACGCCGAGTGGCCCGAATGGGATGAGGCGGCCCTCAAAGAGGACTCGGTGAAATATCCTGTCCAGATAAACGGAAAGATGCGCTACACAATCGATGCACCCGCCGATGCAGACAAGGCCGCGGTCGAATCGCTCGCCCTCGCAGCCGACGGCGCGGCGAAGTGGCTTGACGGCAAGCAGCCGAAGAAGGTCATTGTCGTTCCGAACAAGATTGTGAACATCGTTATCTGACAATTGCCACCATAAACCCGCTGATCGATCCCGGGAAGGTTTCTCGGGATCGTTTTTCATAATGTACAATCATGGAAAGCAAAGAATTGCCGGGAGAGTTCCGGGAAATGATCATGGCCCTTTTAGGCGCGGAGGAGGGTCGAGAACTGCTTCTTTCTCTTGACACAAGCCGGTCTCCGGTCTCTGTGCGGGTGAATCCCCTGAAAGCCGGCGAGGCTCCGCTTTATGAGTGGATGACCCCGGTGCCGTGGAATAAAAACGGATTCTACCTTCTGGAGCGACCTCAGTTCACCCTCAACCCGCTTCTCCACGCCGGGGCGTTCTATGTTCAGGAGGCGGCCTCGATGATTCACGGGTGGATCGTCTCGCGCTTGGGATTGTCAGAACCTGTGAGGGCGGTCGACCTGTGCGCCGCTCCGGGTGGCAAGACGGGGGCCGTGCTTGAAGAACTGCCGGAAGGTTCTGTGATGGTTGCCAATGAATTTGTGGGGACACGCGCCAATATCCTTCATGAGAATCTGGCGAAGTTGGGTTATCCCGATGTGGTGGTGACCAACTCCGACGTGGCCGCTATAGGAAGGGTAGGCTCAGTGTTCGGTCTGATGATAGCCGATGTCCCCTGCTCGGGCGAGGGGATGATGCGCAAGGAGGAAGTCGCCCGCACCCAGTGGACTCCGGGTCTAATCCGGCAGTGTCAGACACTGCAGCGCGAGATTCTCCGCAATGCCTGCCCGGCCCTCAAACCAGGCGGTTACCTGATTTACAGCACGTGTACCTTCAACCGGTCTGAAGATGAGGACAACGTGCGCTGGATGATGGAAGAGCTCGGTCTGGAGAACATACCTCTCGATGTTCCCGAGGTGTGGAATATCAGTAAGTCTCTTGATCCGGACATCAACGCGCTCCGCTTCTTCCCGCACAAGACGCCGTCCGAGGGACTGTTCGTAGCGCTCATGAAGAAACCGGAGGATGCCGTGGCGGAGCCGGCGGCTGAAAGTACCCGTGACAGCCGCAAGATGAAGGGGGCGAACAGGAAAAGTGGCGACCGCAGGGAGGCCGGGAAAAGAGGTACCGTTAATGTCCCTGATTTAAAGACACTGAGGGGATGGTTGAAGGGTACCGGTTATGAACTGGTGACCGATGACCGCGGAACTGTGCGGGCCTTAACGTCAGCCACGGCGGCGATGGTCGAGAAACTGAAGGGGGCCGGGGTCAGGATTGTGTCGGCCGGTGTCGAGGTGGCCACGGTTAAAGGGAAGGATTTTGTTCCCTCCACCGCTTTGGCGTTGTCGGCGCTCTTCAATGACGCAGCCTTCCCGGAGGTCTCGGTGACCTTGGAAGAGGCGCTCGATTATCTCCGCCACGAGGCGGTCCGGCTCCCGGACAATACCCCAAGAGGTTTTGTCGTTTTAAGCTATGGGGGAATCCCGCTCGGTTTCGTCAAGAACATAGGAAACCGTGCCAACAACCTCTACCCCTCTGAGTGGAGGATAAGAAATAAGTAACCAGTTTAATGAAAGCAACTTTTCCTGTCACCGGGATGATGTGCGCCGTGTGCGCCGGGACCGTCGAGCGTGTGCTCCGCTCTGAAAAGGGCATCGAGGACGCCGCGGTCAACCTGGCCGCCGGCACCGTCGACGTGTCGTGGGACCCGGCCTTGACCTCGCCCGAGGTTTTCGCCGAGTCCATCAAGCCCGATGGCTATGACATGATAGTAGAAAAGTCTGCCGTCAAGGCCGCCCTCAAGGGACGCGAGGCGGAAGAACACAGATACCGTGACCTTAAACGGAAGGTTATCCTGGCTTGGATATTGACGCTCCCCATCGCGACGGTGTGTATGGTGCACATCCATTTCCCTGGCGAGGCGTGGGCGATGGCTGTGGCATCGCTGATAGTCATGATTGTATGCGGGCGCCGTTTTTTTGTCAACGGTTTCCGCTCCCTTTTCAGGGGTCATCCGGGGATGGACACGTTGGTGGCCGTATCGACTTCTGTCTCTTATCTGTTTTCGCTCTTCAATACGCTTTTTCCGGAATACTGGACCGAGCGGGCTCTCGCTCCGGACCTCTACTATGAGGCGGCGGCGATGGTCATAGCCTTTGTGCTGACCGGAAAGTTGATGGAGGCACGTGCCCGTCGCTCGGCGGGGAGCGCGATAGCCGACCTGATGAGCCTCACCCCTACCGAGGCGCAGATTCGCCAGCCGGACGGAACGATTGAGCGTGTTCCGGTCTCAGAGGTGCGCCCGGGGATTGTCGTGTGTGTGAGCCCGGGCGACAGGATTCCGGTAGACGGCAAGGTCGTCGAGGGAGTTTCGGCCGTAGACGAGAGCATGCTGACCGGCGAACCGCTCGGCGTGGAGAAGACTGACGGCTCGAAGGTATTCGCCGGAACAATAAACGGGAACGGCACACTCTACATCGAGGCGACCGGCGTCGGCAACGCGACACGCCTGGCGCGCATAATAGAAAATGTACAGCACGCGTATGGGTCGAAAGCACCGGTCCAGAAACTGGTCGATAAGATTGCCGGAGTGTTCGTGCCGGCGGTCATGCTCATCGCGCTCGTCACCTTCGGGATATGGATAGCCTTCGGACTCGAGTTGCTGCCGATGGCGGTGCTGGCGGCTGCTTCGGTGCTGGTCATAGCCTGCCCCTGTGCTTTGGGACTGGCCACCCCCACGGCCATCATGGTCGGTGTCGGACGCGGTGCGCGTCACGGCGTGCTGGTCAAGGATGCGGAGGCCCTCGAGCTCCTTTCGCATATCGATATCCTGGCCATAGACAAGACCGGGACGCTGACCGAGGGACGTCCGACTGTCACCGAGGCGGCGTGGGCCGTGCCTGATGACAGACGACCCGAAATGCTGACCGACCTTCTCGCTTTGGAGCAATCAAACTCACATCCCCTGGCGACGGCCATCACGTCGTGGATAAAGGAGGCCGGTGTCGCTCCGGCGTCACTGACCTCGTTTGAGTACATTCCCGGCGAAGGGGCAACGGCCGTGACGGCCGACGGACGCAAGGTCTGGGCCGGTTCGGAGAAGCTGGTGAAACGTATGGGCGCAACGGTGCCTCCCTATACCGTTACCCCGGGAGAGGGAACGGTGTTCGCCGGCATCGGCTCTGAGGCATACGTGCGTCTCGCAGTGACCGATAAGCTGCGTGCTGACGCGGCTGAGTCTATCGCAGAGCTTAAGCGGCTCGGCATAGAACCGGTGCTTCTGACCGGTGACCAGGCCGGACCGGCTGAGTATGTGGCTAAACTCGCTGGCATAGAGAAGGTCTCGGCCGGGATGATGCCGCGCGAGAAATACGAAAAAATCGAGCAGTTGAAAGAGGGGGGTAAACGTGTGGCCATGGCGGGCGACGGCATCAACGACGCAGCGGCTTTAGCCGCGGCCGATGTTTCGATAGCGATGGGAGGGGGAAGCGACATTGCCATGGAGGTAGCCCAGCTGACAATCGTCCGTGGCGAACTGGCAGACATTCCGCGCGCGGTCCTGCTCTCGAAGGCGACGCTGCGCATCATACGTCAGAACCTCTTCTGGGCCTTCATCTACAACATCATCGGCATACCTATCGCCGCCGGTGTGCTCTACCCTTTCTTCGGAGTTATGCTCTCCCCGATGATAGCTTCGGCTGCCATGGCCTTCTCTTCGGTTTGCGTCGTCACGAACTCTCTACGTCTCAAACGTGTTGAACTATAAAATTAAATAATATGGATTTTAAGACAAACGCAAAATGTGGAGGTTGCTCCTCCAAGATAATCGCCGGCGTGAAGAACCGCTTTCCCAACGCCGAACTCAGCCTTGACCTCAACTCTGTCGACAAGGTGTTGCACGTTCAGGGTATCCCCGAGGATGACGAACACGCGGCCCAGGTCGAGGCGGCTATCGCCGAGACGGGCTTCAAGGGCTCATGGGTGAAGAGAATCTGATTCTCCCGCCGGACGAAAGTCCGGATTCGCGTACGCGGCGGTTGCTCGGTGACGAAGCCATCGGGCGGCTCGCCAGCGCACGTGTGCTCGTTGTCGGCGCCGGCGGTGTTGGCGGCTACGCCGTCGAGATGCTCGCCCGCACCGGTGTCGGACACCTGACCGTCATCGATGCCGACACGGTCGCCCCGAGCAACCTCAACCGTCAGATAATAGCCCTGCGCTCCACTCTTGACCGCCCCAAAGTCGAGCTTTTCCGTGAGCGCATAGCCGACATAAATCCGGACATTGAGGTCAACGCAAGGGAGGCGTTTCTGACACCGGAAACTGTCGGTCCCCTTCTTGACGAGGGCTACGACTATGTCATCGACGCCATCGACACCGTCGCCCCGAAGGTGGCGTTGCTCGCGGAGTGCCTTGTGCGCAAGATTCCCGTCATCTCCTCGATGGGGGCCGGAGGCCGCATAGATCCGACCAAGGTCGGATATTTCGACATCCGCGAGACCCGCGAGGACGGACTCGCCAGGGCTGTGCGCCAGCGCCTGAAAAAGATGGGGCTTCTGCGCCCACTCAAAGTCGTCGCCAGCACCGAAGCGCCACACACGGGCGCGGTCATTGAGCTGAACACCCGTAACAAACGGTCAAGCTTCGGAACCACCGCCGTCATACCTTCGCTTTTCGGGATATATCTCGCCTCATACGTAATCAACCGCCTGACAAAATGCTGACCCTAAAGAACATCTCCAAATCATTCGGCACCCTCAAAGTTCTCGAAGACATATCGCTGACGGTGAACAACCGTGAGATAGTGGCAATAGTAGGCCCCAGCGGCGCCGGCAAGACCACCCTGCTCCAGATAGCCGGGACGCTCGAACGCCCCGACGATGGAACGGTCGAATTTGACGGTCAGGAGGTGTCGCGCATGAAGGACCGCAAGCTCTCCGACTTCCGCAACAGCCACATCGGCTTCGTCTTCCAGTTTCACCAGCTGCTGCCCGAGCTTACGGCCCAGGAGAACGTTGCGCTGCCGGCCATGATAGGGGGAGAGGCGAAATCCAAAGCCATGCAACGCGCCGCCACGCTCCTCGACCGCTTCGGCCTCTCCGAGCGTCTCAAGCACAAGCCCGCCGCCCTCTCCGGCGGCGAGAAGCAGCGCGTGGCCATAGCCCGCGCGATGATCAACAACCCCGGCATCATCTTTGCCGACGAGCCCACCGGCTCGCTGGACACAGCCAACCGCGACGAGATCCAGCGCGTCCTCGTCTCCCTGCGCGACCTCTACGGTCAATCCGTCGTCATGGTCACCCACGACCCCACGCTCGCCTCCATAGCCGACCGCACCATCACCCTACGCGACGGAAGAATCCAACCCG
>CAZUAK010000036.1:0-15845 GCA_964618395.1 uncultured Sangeribacter sp. | reverse complement strand
CTACCCACAAGCGTAAAAAAAGACTGAGAAAGAATCGTCATAAGAAGAAATAATCTCGGAGCGGCCCGTCACGGCCCGAAGCTCCGCGCGGGGAGCGGCTTCAACCCAATCAGCTGTCAAAAACAAACGAAACCGACCCCGGCGGACCGCCAGCCACAGAGACGGGCATGAGCCCCCCAAGAGAGTGCTCACTCTCCGGGATGACGATCTTCACAGTCATACTCAAACACGGGAGAACATTCTGAAACGAACGGAACGCGATGGTTCCTCGTGAAGACTGTTCTCCCCGTATGTTTGACAACCGGGAAGCCGCGGACCTTATCTCAGGCACAAAGTCCCGGAAAAAGATGGAGCCGAACGGCGTCCCGATACCGTCCGGCAGCAGGAAAGACAGGAGAGATTTGGGAAAAATTCTAACCTGTATCCAACCACAATGAAAAGCGAATTAGTAGTAGACGTCCGTGAAAAGGAGATCTCTATCGCACTGTTAGAAGACTCGCGCCTCGTTTCGCTCCAGAAGGAGAACCGCAACGAAGCGTATGCTGTCGGCGACCTCTATGTCGCCAAGGTGCGCAAGATCATGCCCGGACTCAACGCAGCCTTCGTCAACGTAGGCTACGAAAAAGACGCTTTTCTGCATTATCTCGATTTAGGTGCCCACTTCAACACCTATAACAAGTTTCTCGAAGAAGCCTTCGCAAACACCAAGGTGGTCCCCAACATAGGGAAGATTCCGCGTCAGCCCGACATTCCCAAAGGGGGGAGTATCGCCGATGTCCTTCAACCCGGAAAGGAGCTGCTCGTCCAGATAGCAAAGGAGCCCATTTCTTCAAAAGGACCGCGACTGACGACCGAACTCTCCTTCACCGGCCGCTACATGGTGCTGATACCCTTCGCCGACAAGATCTCTGTCTCGCAGAAGATAAAATCGGCCGAAGAAAAGATAAGGCTTCGCCAGCTCATCGGCAGCATCAAGCCCAAAGGGTTCGGAGTCATCATCAGGACGTCGGCCGAAAACAAGAGGGTGGCCGAGCTGAACAACGAGATGCGCAAGCTGGTAAAGAACTGGGAGGAGGCCGTAGCCAAAATGCAGCGGTCCATACCCCCGGCCCAGATTTATCAGGAAGAGAGCCGCGCGGTCGGTGTCATCCGCGACATTTTCAATCCCGACTTCGAGAGCATACATGTGAACGAAGTCGAGGCTTACGAGCAGATTCGCAACTACGTCGAGACCATAGCTCCCGAACGTAAGGATATAGTCAAGCTCTACGGCAAGGAGGTTCCCATCTTTGACCACTTCAACATCACGCGTCAGATAAAGAGTTCCTTCGGAAAGACAGTATCGTTCAAGAGCGGCGCCTATATCATCATCGAACACACCGAGGCCCTTCACGTCATAGACGTGAACTCGGGAAACCGGTCTCAGGCAAACGCAGACCAGGAGACCAACGCACTCGAAGTCAACATGCGAGCCGCCGAAGAAATTGCGCGCCAGCTGAGGCTGCGCGACATGGGTGGCATCATCGTCATCGACTTCATCGATATGCTCAAGCCGGAACACCGCCAGACACTGGTCGAACACATGCGCGAAGTCATGGCTAACGACCGTGCGCGACACAACATCCTTCCGCTCAGCAAGTTCGGACTGATGCAGATCACCCGCCAGCGCGTTCGCCCCGCGCTCGACATACCGACCACCGAGACCTGTCCCTCATGTTTCGGAAAGGGTGAGATCCAGTCCTCACTGCTCTTCACCGACAAGCTGCAGGAGAAAATAGAGTATCTCGTCAATCATCTGAAGGTGAAACGCTTCACGATGTATGTCCATCCCTTCGTCGAAGCCTACATCAAGAAGGGCCTCTTCTCCATCTACAGCCGTTGGCGCCGGACCTACGGACGCGGCTGCAAAGTGATAGCCGACGAGTCTCTGGCCTATCTCGAATATAAGGTATATGATGAGAACCGCCGCGAAGTGGACCTCAAGGAAGAGAGCGATATGAACAGCTCCAGCTCCAAGTCAAAGAGCAAGCTGACCCACAGAGATAATGAAGAAAGCGCAAGCTGAAAAAGCACACCGCAAAACTAACAGACGGTTTCGAGCCTGAGTTCGAAACCGTCTGTCTGTTTATGCGTCTACTGAACTGTGTTTTATGCGATTACTGAATTAGTAGACAAGACATTTGTCTGTTCCTGAAGTGTGTCGTTACTTGAAGAGGGGAGTGGCGAGGAGGTCGGCAACGACGAAGGTGGAGCCTCCTATATAGATGATGTCGGTCGGGGCGGCTGCGGCCAATGCGGCCTTCGTCGCTTCGGCCACTGAGCCGTAGCTCGGAAAGACGAGGCCGTGTTCGGATGCCTTGGCCGCCATTTGGTCCGACGGCAATGCGCGTGGAATAGAGGCCTGACAGAAATAATAGGTAGCCTCCTTGGGGAGCAGGTCGAGGATGTGGTCTATATCCTTGTCGGCGACCATGCCGAAGACGATGTGTAGTTTCGCCTTCGGATTATCTTTCAGCATAGAGCGCAGACGGGCGAAATTATAGCTGAGTCCCGCCTCATTGTGACCAGTGTCGGTGATGACTGTCGGACGCTCACCGAGTATGGTCCACCTCCCCATAAAGCCGGTCAGCCGGTCAACCTCGGCCATTCCCTTCCGGATAGCCTCCAAGTCAATGTCCAGACCTTCTTCTCGGACAACCTTGACCGCGTTGAGGACAGTGTCGATATTCTTCTTCTGATACTCGCCGGCAAGCGGAGTGGTGAAATCAAAGGTGCCCTCTCCGATAAAGTTACGCGCCTCACATCTTAGACGCCCCAACCACTCAGCCGATGCGCTGAGCAGCAGCGGGTCATCCTCGGCAAAGACAATGGGGGCCCCCACTTCCTCAGCCCTGCGCTCAAAGACACGCCTCACTTCACCCGTAGCCTCTCCGATGACGACCGGGACGCCGGACTTGATTATACCCGCTTTCTCGCCCGCTATCTCCGGCAGGGTGTTGCCTAAGAACTGAGTATGATCCTTAGAAATATTGGTGATGACAGAAGCAATGGGGGAGATGATGTTGGTGGAGTCAAGGCGTCCGCCCATGCCCACCTCAATGATGGCGATGTCAACCTTCTCCTTTGCGAAGAAGTCGAAGGCCATCATCATGGTCAGCTCAAAGAAAGAGGGCCGAAGGTCAGTGTCTGTCTCCTTCCAACGCTCAACAAACTCGATGACCGCCTCGTGAGGAATCATCTCGCCGTTGACCCGGATACGTTCTCTGAAGTCGACGAGATGTGGAGATGTGTACAGACCGGTCTTGTATCCGGCAGACTGGAGTATGGAAGCCAGCAAGTGTGATGTGGACCCCTTTCCGTTGGTGCCTCCGATATGGATAGACTTGAAACGGCGGTGCGGGTGTCCGAACAGTTTGTCCAGGGCAACGGTGTTGTCCAGTCCCGGTTTATAGGCCGCCGCCCCTATGCGTGAGAACAGCGGGAGCTGAGAATACAGCCACTCGAGGGTTTCGTTATATTTCGGATTGTCGGGAGCCTGTCCCGATGAGAATGATTTAGAGTCCATACAGATTCGTTTGCATGTGTAGGTCACAGGAGTTGGGAGGATTACAGGTAAACTGTAGGGACATGCCTTCGGCATGTTCACTCAACTCTTTGAATTAATCAGATACCGTAGAGGAGGTATCCGGCGAGCCCGGCCATGCAGATGACCAGGATGGGATGCAGCTTTTTGGTTTTCCCTTTGCCCACGGGGATGGGGAAGTAGACCAGACAGAAGGCAGCCGCACAGATGATTATCGAGGATATGAGGGTGCGGGCGTGGTGGTCGGGACAGAAATTAGCCGCATTCATAAGCATTATTGCCGCCGAGGCGATAAGGCCGACCACAACGGGACGCAGACCGGCGAATATCGCCTTTATCACACCGCTCTCGTGATGTTTGCGGATAAAATGGGAGCAATAGAGGACCAGGAAAAACGATGGGAGCACTACCGCCGCCGTCGCCGCGATTGAGCCGATGATACCCCAAAGCGGAGTGGCATATTCCGGATTTACCTGACCAGGGGCGAGATAACCTATGTATGTCGCTGAGTTGATGCCTATAGGGCCTGGGGTCATCTGTGAGATGGCCAGGATGTCGGTGAAGCTCTGCTCCGTTATCCAGCCCGGCGTGACGACCGCTTTCTCCACAAGCGAGAGCATTGCGTAGCCGCCTCCGAAGCCGAATATTCCGATTTTGATATAGGCCCAGATGAGTTGCCAATAGATATTCATTGAGCTGTCGATGATTTAACAGTGAGTATTTGAGCAGTCAAGACTTTAATCTCTGAGAGTTTGAGCTGTCGAGACTTTAATCTCTGAGAACTGCGGGAGTCAAGACTTCGACTTTCGGAACTTCGGCCACCATACAAGCGCCGCCCAGCCGCCGATACCGCCCAGAACGATATAGAGGACCGGGTTCGAGACGGTCCCGAGGTCGAGCGTAATCATCAGGGCGACGAGCACCGGAATCAAGAATGTCTTCAGATTCAGTTTGGCCGACTTTGCCGAAGTTATCACCGGAGCGATGATAAGGGCCACCACCGCCGGACGAATGCCCATGAAGATGGAGGAAATCACCCGGTTGGACTTAATCATGTCCGGGGTGAGGAAGATGGCGATGAGCAGGATGATGATGAAAGAGGGGAGGATGGTGCCCAGGGCGGCCACCGCGCTCCCTTTCCCACCCTTCAGCTTGTCGCCAACGGCAGTGGCGATATTGACCGCCAGGATACCCGGCAGCGACTGCGCCACCGCGAGGAGGTCCAGGAAGTCATTGCGCTCAATCCAGTGATACTTGTCGACAATCTCGCGCTCGATGATGGAGATCATCGCCCAGCCCCCTCCGAAAGTGAACGCGCCGATCTTGAAGAACGACGCGAACATTTGCCAATATAATTTCATGTCAATCAGTGTGATTCTACCTGTGCTTCCGGATCAATCTTATCCTTGGCCAGCACTCTCCACACGTATGCCACGTAGGCTATTACGATAGGGATGACCAGCGAGGCGTATGCCATCACGGTCAGCGTGAACTGTGTGGACGAGGCGTTGCGGATTGTCAGCGATGACTCCGGTGATGTGAGTGACGGATAGAACGGAGTGTTGTTGAAACCGGCCACCCAGAAAAGGCTGAGCACCGCGAGGATAGTGCCGCAAGCGAACCACCAGCTGCCCCCCTTGAACTTAGGACAGAAGGCGGTGCCGAAGATGGCGACGATGACGGCGACCGCACCTAAAAGAAGGGCTATGCCCGCCCACCAGAGGGTTAGGTAGTTGTGCAGATACTTGTATGGTTCAACCTCTACCTCGCCCGAGGGGAGGACGGTGTATCCGGTAGTGGTCAGCAGCGCCGCGAGGAAACCGAGGAAGAAGAGGAGGAAGACGATGCCGTTTACAAGTACCTTTGAGCGCATCTTCTTATCGAAATCGGCGTTCGGGGTCGTGGAGTGGAGGATATAGATGGCGGCCATCGTGCGGGCAAGGAAGAAGACCGCGAAGCCCAGCAGCAGGTTGCGCCAGTGGAAGATGGCTTCGAAACCGTGGCTCGGTGCCCACGACGAGATGACCGGGGCCGAAGCGTCGAGCAGGTTTGTGCGGGTCACAGTGAAGTCACCGCCGAAGAAGAACATGGCCACGGCCACACCGAGCAGGACGCAGCCCACAAGTCCGTTGAAGGTCAGGAAGGCGTCATACGTGGCCGTCTTGAAGATGTTCCCCGGTTTGGTGCGGAACTCATAGCTGACGGCCTGGAGCACGAAGCTCAGAAGGATGAGCATCCAGAGCCAGTAGGCGCCGCCGAAGCTGGTCGAGTAGAACAGCGGGAAAGCAGCGAAAGCGGCGCCGCCGAAGGTGACCAAGGTCGTGAAGGTCAGTTCCCACTTGCGGCCGAATATGGCGGTTATCATATCGCGTTGGGCCGCGGTCTTCATTTCGCATAGCATCGACTGGCCCCCCTGCACAAAGAGAAGGAACACGAGCACCGCACCCAGGATCGAGACCAGGACCCACCAGTAACACTGAAGTGTGTATAGTGACATAGCAGTAAGCATGATTGTGTGTTTTTAAGGTTACTTAGGACCTCATTTTTTTTGGAAATGGAGTTTAAACGGGCATCTGTTCTTTTGTCTGCTTTCGGATCGACTGGATCATGATTCCCACCTCGGCCGCAAGAAGGGCCGTGAAGACACCGGCGAAGAGCCAGAAGGTGAGTATCACCGAACCGGAGCTGATGTCTGAGATGGCGGCTCCGACAGGCAGGAGATCCTGAACCGTCCAGGGCTGGCGGCCGACCTCGGCCACAACCCAGCCAGCTTCAGAACATATCCAGATGAAGGGCACCGAAAGGATGAGTATCCACTGAATGATTTTGCTGTTCTCGAGCAGCCCCGGCTTCTTGGCCGCAGCCCAGAGGGCGAAAATAAGCCAGACGAGGAAGTAACCGCCTAAGATGACCATCACGCGGAACGAGTAGAACGTCAGGCCGATGGGCGGAACGGCGTCCTCGGGCTTGTCGAAATATCCATAACCGAAATAGGGATAATCCACCATCAGCTCCTTTTTGGCGAGAGCCATGGCGGCCGTGTCGCCTGCGGCGAGGGCCACGTCATAGCGGCGGAGCGCCTCGTGCGAAGCCTTTCCGCGCTCAATCCTTTCGGCATACGGAACGGTATTTATGAGATTGCCCTCCTTATCATAATCGACACCCGCTATGATGTCGTTGATACCGGGGACGAAGGCGTTAGCGTCGTGGCGGGCGAGAACCGAGAGACCCTTCGGGATTTCGACCGAGAAGACAAACGGCTCCTTATTGTCACCGGGCTGTTTGTCGGTATTGAGCACGGCCACACCGACCAGGCCCTGACCCGCCGTGCCGTCATAGAGACCCTCCATCGCGGCGAGTTTCATCGGCTGGGTGCGCGACACCTCGACAGCCGAACCGTCACCGGTCCACATTGTCAGTATCATGCCCAAGAGGCCTATGGCCCCGCCGACCTTGATGGAGAGGATGGCGAAACGGGGGTTAGACTTGCGGAAAAGGAACCAGGCGCTGACACCGATGACGAACACGCCCGCCAGTGTCCAGCCCGAGAATACGGCGTGGAAGAACTTGTTGAGCGCCACGGGCGAGATGATGGCCCAGAAGTCTGTCATCACGTTGCGCATCTGCGCCGGGTCGAATTCCATTCCGTATGGAGCCTGCATCCATGCGTTGGCCACAAGAATCCACAGGGCCGAAATCGCTGCGCCGATGGCCGTCAGCCACGTGGCCGTCAGATGGAACTTAGGCGAGACCTTGTCCCAACCGAAGAACATCACCGCCACGAAGGTGGACTCCAGGAAGAAGGCGAACAGACCCTCGATGGCCAGCGGGGCGCCGAAGATGTCGCCCACGAACCAGGAATAGTTGCTCCAGTTCGTGCCGAACTCGAACTCAAGGATGATGCCGGTGGCCACACCGATGGCGAAGTTGATACCGAAAAGGCGCATCCAGAACTTGGTGGCCGCCTTCCATGCCTCTGTGCGTTTGGCGACATAGAACGACTCCATCACGGCTACAATCACCGACAGACCGAGTGTCAGCGGGACGAAGAGCCAGTGGAACATCGCCGTCATTGCGAACTGGAGACGACTCCAGTCAACTACACTTGCTAAATCGTTCATGGTATTTGGTTTTTTACTGATTTCCTTATCTACAGGCTTTCCTTGTGATACAGACTTTCCCCGCCGGCTCCGCCTGTCAGGCTGCCGGGGGAGGATGTCACCTTTCGGTGAGGACCGTCCTCACCGCTTCGGCACGCTGTTCGTCGGTATCGTAGTTCTTCTTCAGCAGGTTCGGAAAGAACAAAAGCTTGAAAATGAAAAACATTATGAACAGCTTGAGCAACATGATGCCCCACAGTTTTCTGCCGACGGTCATCTCGGCGAACCCCTCGACATAGAATCTCAGGATGCGTCCCGCCGGGCCGGGAACCCTGTCACAAAAAAGAAGCAAGCGCTCTGCAAGTCTGTTCATGCCGTAAAATTAGTGAAAAATATTGAAGTTTCACACAACATAGCCCCGCAAGACGAAAAAAAATCATTATCTTTGCACCGCTGACCCATATCCCGGCGGCCGACAGGCCGAGCGCGGCGAGTGGTCGGGAGGCATCGGAGCCCACGGCCGGGGATACGCTTGAGATATCTTCCGGCAGTGAACCCGACAGAAGAAAAACTCATTTATACAAAAGACTAAAGAAAAAGAACTATGGCAATATGGTTTGAGTGTAAGGTGCGCTATGACAAAATGCAGGAAAACGGCGCGGTCAAGAAAGTCAATGAGCCGTATCTTGTCGACGCGTTGACCTTCACCGAGGCGGAAACCCGCATCATCGAGGAGATCACCCCCTTCATTTCCGGAGACTTCACCATCTCCGCGGTGAAGAAAACGAAGATCTCAGAAATATTCTTTGACAGCCGTGACTCTGCCGACCGCTACTTTATGGTCAAGGTCAACTTCATCACCCTTGATGAGAAGAGCGGAATCGAAAAGAAGAGCGCAAGCTTCATCCTCGTACAGGCCGGAGACTTTAAAGGTGCACTGGACCGTTTTGAGGAGGGCATGAAGGGTAGCGCGGCCGACTACGAGATTGCCTCCATCACCGAGACGATGCTCATGGACGTATACCCCCTCGAACCTTCAGCCAAAGAGGGCTGATTAGCAACCCCTTGACACACCATTGCTCAGATTCAAGAGTTACTAAAACTTGAAAGACCTTCAAGAGTTATTCAACCCTGAAAGACCTTCAAGAGAAATTCAACCTTGAAGACCTTCAAGAGATATTGAATCTTGAAAGACGATACCATGAATTTTGATGAAATAAGACAGAATACCGAACGTATCCGCGCCTCCATCCCCTCTGGAGTCGAACTCATCGCGGTCTCCAAGTTCCATCCCGCCGAGGCGGTCATGGCCGCCTACGGAGCCGGTCAGAGACGTTTCGGAGAGAGCCGTGTCCAGGAGCTTCTGGCCAAGGAGAAAGAGCTTCCCTCAGACATAGAATGGCACTTCATCGGCCACCTGCAGACAAACAAAGTCAAGCAGCTCATAGGTCACGTATCGCTCATTGAGAGCGTAGACTCCGAGAGGCTCCTGCGGCTCATAGATCGCGAAAGCGAGAAGGCCGGGATTGTCACCCGCGTCCTCATGCAGCTCCATGTGGCGAAAGAGGAGACCAAGTTCGGGATGTATCCCGAGGAGATGATTGACTTCTTCGCCAACGGCGGCTACCGCTCACTGGTCGCCACTCACATATGCGGTGTGATGGGGATGGCCTCCAACACCGATGACACTGAAAGGGTGCGGAACGACTTCCGCCTCATCGCCGACACCTATAAAAAGATAAAAGAAACGGCCACGGATCTCATCGGCTTCGATCATCTCTCGATGGGAATGTCAGGAGACTGGCCCCTCGCGGTCGAGGAAGGCTCGAACATGGTCCGCATCGGCACCGCGATATTCGGAGCCAGGGAATACTGACACACCGACGGTTGAGCCCGCTTCGCCCGGACAAACGTCATCTCACTTCCCACCTGACATCCGTCATCTCACTTCCCACCTGACGAACGTCATCCACTTCCCACCTGACGAACGCCAACACGCCTTTTTTAATGGACATTAACTCCTAAAACATAAACTATGATTGAATTGACTCCCGAGGAACAGATGAATCCTCAAAAACGTCCAAACTTCACGCTTCCGATAGCGATCATGTTCCTGTTGTTCTTCATGATCGCCTTTGTCACCGGTTATCAGAATCCTCTCGGCTCGGTCATCGAGAAGATGTCTGCCGGCAACACGGTCATGTCTCAGATAGGCACTCTGGCAAACTTCATCGCCTATGCCTTCATGGGATACCCGGCCGGTGTGCTGCTTCAGAAAAAAGGCTATCGCGTGACAGCGCTGACAGCCGTCTCCATCGGCTTTATCGGTGTGGCCATCACATACTTCTCAGGATGGATTTCAAGCGACACCACTGCCGTGGTCATCTACCTTATCGGAGCCTTCGTTGCCGGCTTCTCGATGTGTCTCCTCAATACCGTCGTCAACCCGATGCTTAACTCGCTCGGAAGCACCCCGAACAAGGGCAACCAGCTCGTTCAGTTCGGCGGCGCGTGCAACTCCTTGGGCGCAACACTCGCTCCGGTCGTTGTCGGTGGCCTTCTCGGCGGTCAGGCAAGCACCATCTCTTCGGCCAACCCGGTCTTCTTCCTCGCCATGGCCATATTCGCGGTCGCTTTCCTCGTTATCTACTTCTCCAAACTACCCGAATCTCCCGAACTCGGCAAGCCCCAGAACAAGGTCAAGGTTTCCAATGCCTTTAAATACCGCAACTTCACCTTCGGTGTCATCGCAATCTTCTGTTACGTCGGACTCGAAGTCGGCATGGCAAACTGGACATATCAGTATCTTGAGAAGTCTGAGCTTGTAGCCTCGTTCAACGACGGTTTCGAGGCTGCCGCCATCGCCGGCACCATTTGTGGCGTTTACTGGCTGCTCATGCTGATTGGACGTCTGCTCGGCGGTGTGCTCGGCAACAAGGTTTCCTCGCGCGCCATGCTCATCACGGCCGGACTCGGCGCGATGGTCTTCATCATTCTCGGCATCTGTCTGAGCGAGACTATCGTACCCTTCTTCGGCTTTGACTCGGGCAACATGCTCTTTGAGGTGGTGAACGTACCGTTGAACTCCATCTTCTTTATCCTCTGCGGCTTCTTCGCCTCAATCATGTGGGGTGCCATCTTCAACCTGTCCGTCACGGGCTTGGGCAAATATACCGCAGTCGCATCGGGTATCTTCATGGTCATGGTGTGTGGCGGTGGCATCTTCCCCTTCCTTCAGGGTCTGATCGCCTCGAACAACGTCATCGGCAGCTTCTGGCTTCCGTTCGCACTTGCGGCCTATATTTTCATCTACGCCCTGCTTCTGTCTCAGCCTTCAAAGAACGTTGACGAAGAACCGGCGATTCTCGAAGAATAACCTAAAATCTAAAACCTAAAACCTCAATACCTAAATACCATTATGAATACCCAGTTGATGAACCGGGCTGCCGATAATCTGAGAGTCCTCATCGCTCAGATGGTCGAAAAGGCAAAATCGGGACACCCCGGCGGTGCCATGGGCGGCGCCGATTTCGCCAACGTTCTCTACTCCTCTTTCCTTGTCTATGATCCTGCAGACCCTACATGGTTTGCGCGTGACCGCTTCTTCATGGATCCGGGCCACATGTCTCCGATGCTCTACAGTGTCCTGGCACTGACCGGAAAGTATACCATGGAGGACCTTCAGCAGTTCCGCCAGTGGGGTTCAGTCACTCCCGGCCACCCCGAGCTCGACCCGCAGCGCGGTGTCGAGAACGGCTCCGGCCCCCTCGGTCAGGGCCATGTCATGGCTGTCGGCTGCGCCATCGCAGAGCGTTTCCTCGTGAACCGTTTCGGCGACACCATAGCCCATAAGACTTACGCATTCATCTCTGACGGAGGCATCCAGGAAGAGATCTCACAGGGCGCGGGCCGTATCGCCGGCTCTCTGGGCCTCCACAACCTTATCATGTTCTATGACTCTAACGACGTTCAGCTCTCGACCAAGGTCCACGAAGTGACGACCGAGGACACCGCTGCCAAATACCGCGCATGGAACTGGAACGTCCTTGAGATAGACGCCACCGACCCGCTCCAGATAGCCGACGCCCTCTCGAAGGCCAACGCTGAGACAGAGCGTCCGACCCTCATCATCGGTCACACCGTCATGGCCCGCAAGGTAGTGGCAGCAGACGGCTCGTCGCTCGAAGGGGCCGTGTCCACACACGGTCAGCCGCTCTCCAAGGCCGGCGCAGACATGGAGGCGACCATCAAGAACCTCGGCGGCGACCCCGAGAATCCCTGGTCCATCTGGAAAGATGTTCAGGAACTCTACGACCACCGTCGCGAGGAACTGACAAAGATTGTCGCTGACCGCAAGGCCGCTCACGCCCAGTGGGCCAAGGAGAACCCTGAAAAGGCGGCTCAGCTCGAAGACTATATCGCCGGGAAGATGCCGGACATTGACTGGAACGCCATCCCCCTGAAACCGAATTCCGCAACCCGCGCGGCATCGAGCGCTGTCCTCAACATCCTCGGTCAGCAGGTAGGCAACATGATAGTCTCAAGCGCCGACCTCGCCAACAGTGACAAGACAGACGGCTTCCTCAAGGCCACCGGTCAGTTCACGAAAGAAAACTACGGGGGCGGATTCGTCCAGGCCGGTGTGGCCGAGCTGACGATGGCCTGCCTGATGAACGGCATCGTACTGCACGGTGGCATGCGCGCAGCCTGCGGAACCTTCTTCGTCTTCTCCGATTACGAAAAGCCGGCCATCCGCATGGCGGCGCTCATGGAGCTCCCTGTCATCTACATCTTCTCTCACGACGCCTTCCGCGTCGGTGAGGACGGACCCACCCACCAGCCTATCGAGCACGAAGCCCAGATCCGTCTGCTCGAACAGATGAAGAACCTCAGCGGCAACCCCGCCTGTGTGGTTCTCCGTCCGGCAGACAGCGCCGAGACCGTGGCTGCCTATAAGAAGGCTCTTGAGAACACCGAGTCTCCGACAGTCCTCATCTTCTCGCGTCAGGACCTCGAGGATCTTCCCGGTGATAACCGCCGCGAAGAGGCCATGCAGCTTGACAAAGGTGCGTATATCGTCAAGAAGACGGGTGAGAATCCCCAGGTTGTCCTGCTCGGTAGCGGCAGCGAGGTTTCGCTCCTCGTACACGTAGCTGACAAGCTCAAGGAAGAAGGCATTGACAGCCAGGTTGTTTCAATGCCCTCAGAAGGCCTCTTCATGGCGCAGACGTCAGAGTATCAGAACAAGGTGCTTCCTCCCAACGTCAAGCTCTTCGGCCTCACCGCCGGACTGCCCGCCACGCTCTATCCCGTGATGAGGGGCGACTGGGAGGTTAAGGGCCTCAGCCGCTTCGGCGCCTCGGCACCCGCCAAGGTTCTCGACGAGAAATTCGGCTACACCGTAGACAAGGTGACCGACGACGTCAAGGCCTTCCTCGCCAAGCCGGCAAATGCTTCGGGTAGCAACTATTTTTATACCTCGAAGCCGCTTTGAAGAGGAGTGGCCTCTCTGAGGAACAGGGACGACTAAAACAAAGGAAATCACTTTAATCTAAAAAAGTGTTAAACTTTTTAAGAGAACTTAATGTTAAATTAGATAAAAAGTGTTAACTTTGCGGTGCTTATACCACGTCTTTTCAGGCGTGAAGGGATAAGTAATTGAAAATAAAACACATAACCATAATTGTTGTTCTATGAAAAAATCTATTCTGCTGGCTCTTGCAGCTGTAGCACTCGGAACAGGCTCCTCAGTGGCTCAGGAAGTCACTTATGTGGAAGACTGCACGCAGGGTGTTCTTCTGAACAAGAACAAAGACAACTGGTTCATCACAGTTGAAGGCGGTGGTAACATCTTGTTCTCCCACCATGACATTAACGCTCCCCTCAAGGACCGTATCTGTGGCCAGGGTGCCCTTTATCTGGGCAAGTGGGTTTCTCCCACTTTCGGTTTCCGCTTCGGTGCAAACTGGACCATGAACAAAGGAGCTACAACCAAGTATGGCGAATATCGCAAGATGAACGCCTACAACCTCATCAACCGTGACGACAAGGTGATGGACAATCTCTATCCTGAGAAGTTCATGGGTCTCGGTCCTGAGTTCGACGTGCTGATCAACCTCACCAACTGGTGGTGCGGTTACAAGCCCAAACGCGTGTATAACGCAGTCCTCCACGGCGGTGCCGGCGCATACTGGACATGGTCAGAGCGTTACTACACTTCTACCAAGTGCAACTGGCGCCACGTTCAGAACACCTTCCTGTTCGCAAACGTAGGTCTGCAGAACAACTTCCGTCTCGGCAAGCACGTAGACCTCTTCATCGACTTCCAGTATCAGATCGCAGACTTCACTCAGAACATCCTGACTCACGAGGTTGCCGCACAGCTCGGTTTCAACTTCAACCTCGGCAAGACAGACTGGAACTGCCCCGTTACCGCAGTTTGCCCGACTTGGAAGTACACAGATGCTGAAGGCGACGCTCTCGTAGCCCAGCTCGCAGCTGCCAACAACCAGATCAAGAACCTCCAGGACGAACTCGACGCTTGTCTCCGTCGTCCCGCCAAGCAGGTTCAGGCTGACTGCGAAGGTCTCGCTACCGTATACTATCCCATCAACCAGTCTTCACTCTCTCTGCGCGAGAAGACCATCCTGAAGTCTGTAGCTTCTGTTATGCAGAACAACGCTGACAAGAAGTACATCCTCACTGGTTGGGCCGACAACTACACCGGTAACGAAGAGATCAACACCCGCCTGCGTAACGCCCGTGTTGACGGTGTTTACAACTACCTCGTAAAGAACGGTGTTAACCCCGCACAGCTCACCAAGACCATCGACGCCAACAACCTCACCGACTTCGGTGCAAAGGCTGCTCCGCTCGATCGCGCTGTGACCATCCGTCTCGCTGACTAAACTGTAAAGACCCGTTGGGTCTTCACAGCAAACATAAAAAGGACGTGTCGATTTTTCGACACGTCCTTTTTATGTTCACCTTCGACAAACCTGCTGACGCCTGACCAGCCTGCTGACGCCCGACAAACCTGCTGACGCCGCGGTTGGTCTCCGGCAGGGCTCGGGGCAACGAGCAGAAAACACAGCGCAACCCTACATCCTGACTCCGTCACCGGAAAACGGCTTGTGCCCGTTCGGGTTTTAGCGGGGGAGGAGTTTCTTCATGTCCGGGGTTGGGTCGACCTCTACGAGGATGGGCTCTTTGGAGACGGGATGGATGAACTCGATGCGTTTGGCCAGCAGCGATATGCCTCCGTCGGGGTTGCTTCGTCTGGCTCCATATTTCAAGTCTCCCTTGATGGGGTGGCCAATCGAGGCGAGTTGGCAGCGTATCTGGTGCTTCCGGCCCGTGAGCAACGTGACCTCGAGGATGGAGTAGCGGTCACCTTCGGCGACGGTCCGGTAACGCAGGCGCGACTCCTTGGCCCCTTCGGTTCCGGGAGGAACGACGCGGGTCTTGTTCAGACGGCCGTCTGAGAGAAGCCAGTCTGACAGTTCGCCCTCCGGCTTCTCCGGCTTGCCCTCTACGAGAGCCCAATAGGTTTTGTGAATCTCCCCCTTTCGCAACATCTCGTTGAGGCGGGTGAGTGCCTTGGAGGTTTTGGCAAACACAACGACACCGGCCACCGGGCGGTCAATGCGATGGACGACGCCGCAGAAGACATTGCCCGGCTTGGCATATTTTTCCTTGATGTAGTCCTTCACAAACTCGGAAAGGGGCTTGTCGCCGGTTTTGTCACCCTGAACGATTTCGCCGGGTTCCTTATAGACTATGATGATATGGTTGTCTTCGTACAGAGGTTTCATGGGAATAAATTATGGTTTGCTCAGCAGAAACGGGCCAATAAGGGGCAAAGCCGAAAAGTCAGTGCATATCAGAATGTAGGGTCGCGCCCTGCCGCGACCGTGTCCCTGGCAGCACATGGCGTAAAACCTTCCCTCACGGTCGCGGCAGTCCGCGACCCTACATTCTGACTCCGTAATAAATGCACCGGAAGAATGGCCTGCTCCCATCAACGGGCAGTTAAGCGATGGAAAATTATGTTTATAAAAGAAATATGGTGTGTCAAAAAATTATTTTTGACACACCATCCAACTTTGTAGCGGGGGCAGGACTCGAACCTACGACCTTTGGGTTATGAGCCCAACGAGCTA
>CAZUAK010000035.1:2177-16652 GCA_964618395.1 uncultured Sangeribacter sp. | reverse complement strand
CACCCATCGGTTTCCTCGAAACTGTACGGGGCCCAGCGTATCTCCGATTGTTTGGTCTTCGTGTTGTTGAACCGGAGCCATGTCTCGGTCTTGTCGTTGAGCAGGAAAGTCAGCTTTTTAGACTCAGCGTCAGCCTCCGTTAAGGTCATGTTGCCCGGTTTCTTCAGCGCGACGAACTTGCGCGAGGTCTCCATCTCCGTGTTTATCTGAACACGGCCGAGGATATCGACATAGCCCTCTATTTCCTCAACCTGCATCACGACATCTTCCAATTTCGTCAACAACATGATATGCTGGACATTGGTGAGGTTGTTGCCTTCAGCCGCCACCGCTCCGCGCAAGGCCGTAGTGCCCCCGACATTCACTTTGAAGTCACCGTACAGGAGCCGGTTTCCGGCCGTGATATTTATGAGCGACGAGAGATTCGCCGCTGTGGCTGACAGGGTTGCCGCTATGTCATAACTGCCGTTCTTCTGTGACTGCACGGTATAGTTAAGCTTCGCCTGAGCCAGGCTCCGGCCATGAACGTTATAGGAGACCTCAAGAGTGGTGGGAATATAGAGGGCGGTAGAAGTGTAATACACATCAGAACCCTTCCACTGCTCGCTGACGAAGCTATACAGGAAGGTATCCTCCGAGCCGGTAATTATGAAAGACTGTTGTTGACCGTCGGCGCCGGGAAAGAGAAACTCAATCTTGTCGGAGTCGCCCGCCTTCACCCATTCGCCGCTCCCCGGTGTGTATATGCCGGTGAAATCTTTGAAATACACGTGTTGGACAACGTTGAAAGAGGCCTTGGTAGCGGCGCCACCAGCAGTTTTGTCCTCCTGGTCAGTCATATTTCCGCCAGCTGGAGTGGAGGCCGAGCCGTTTCCGGTAACAGTCACCGTCGCCGCCTTCACGAACTCCTCCGCAAACTGACGCCACGCCACGGGTGCTTTCAGCTCTCCGTAAGCCGCCATGGCGAAGGCTCCGTTCAACAGCAGTTCCTTCTGGTCTTCGGGATTCAGGAGTTGGATGAGCATGCCGGCGGTCTCGCCGATATATTTCATCTGGTCGTCGGGTGAGAGGACCTCCATTTTGCCCTCTCCCTCCGGAATCTTGTCGTCCGAGTCAAAATCGTCGTTATCCGAACAGGCACTGAGTAGCAAAAGAAGGCTCAGGCAGCAGTAAATAAATTTTTTCATTTCTTTTTCGTTGCTGAGATATAGATGGGACGGTAGGTCAACTTTACTTTTTCGCCGGGTTCAGGCGTGAGTGCCTTGACGATGCGCGCTACTGTTTTTCCGGATGCACCGACACCGGCCACACCGGTGTCGCGAAGGTGGAGCAGGGCCTTTCGCGGAGTGTCAAAGGAGAGCGTTATGTCTTCGGTGTCTATCGCGGCCTCATCGAAAATCTCATCGAGCATCGCCTTTATCTCCTCCGGACTGCGATAGAGCAGGGGAGAGGGACGCAGGGAGTCGAGTTGGGCGAGGTTACCCGGGATGAAGGTCGAGCATATCAGCTTTCCCCCAGGTTTCAGATGATTGTATGCGTTGAGGAAGAACCGCTTCAGGTTGGTGAACCACTGGATGGACGATGCGCTCAGGATGTAGTCCCACTCCATATCCACGCTTTCCAGCCACTGCTCGGCGTCGGCAAGGACAAACGTCTCGTTGGTCTTATATCCAGTCGGCGAAATCTCATAGATGTCGACCAGATGAAGGTGGGTCAGGTTCAGTTTGGGGCGGTACATCTTGGTGAACACACCCGCGCCCGGTCCTATCTCAAGGGCCGTCACCGGTTCTGTATTGTCAGCCACCACCAGTTCCGAAAGATGCTGGGCGATCTGTGTCTGGGCCACGGCGTTTGTGGCATACTTGTCGTGGGCCGCAGAGAAACTCCGCGCGACCTTCGAGAGGTCGGCTATGTGATTGCGGATTAGTGAAACGAGGTCTACGAAATGACCTGTCTCGAGCGGAACGATTTCGGTCACGTGGCTTTGGGCATATTCGTTCCAGTACCGTGACATGTTCGCCTCCGAGAAAATGGAATCCTTCAGGCTGATGTAAACACGGCGCCAGGGTAGCCTCGGTTCCGGGAACTTTGTCTTAGCATACAGAAGCAGCTGGTTTCGCAGTTCGGGGATTGTGTCGTCTGTCTTGAGGTATGGCGTGGTGTTGAGATACTCCGCTCCGGAGACGCACATTCTCCGTTGAAACTTCGCCAGGCTTTTTTCGGACAGGCCGACGGCGGTACCGATGAAAACATCGGTGTTGATGCCGTAGTCGTCGCTGAAGGGGACGGGGGTGCCGTTGACGGCGTAGGCCGTCGTGATGCGTGACGGGTCGAGTGCCATTTCGGCAGCCGCCACACCTAAGGACCAGGCAAAGAGGTTGACCGTGGTGTATTGGCTCAGCAGGTTTGACGGCAAATCGAAATCGGAATAGGAATAGCAGACCAGTATGTCCCAACCCTCGATAGAGAGCGGTTCAAAAAGCGCCGGCCCGGTACTCCATCCGGTCATTATGAGGATAAGACGACGCGCGTCGTCCGTATGGCGTAGAAAGGTATACTTCATGTGTACAATTCCGAAACGGGCTGCGGAAGTCGGTTTCGGAACGCAAAACTACAAAAAATGACGTGAAAAAACAAGTTCGAGCGCTTCTTTTACCTCCTCGAGCTCACGGTCTGTGATTCCGGAGTGGAGCGAGAAACGGATACGCTCCGTGCCGGGTGGTACCGTGGGTCTCCTTATCGCCAGTGCCAGTATCTGTTGCTCCCTTAAAAACCGGCTAATCTCCAGAGCTTTAGCTGAGTTTCCGACAATCAACGGGACAATCTGCGTGCTCGATTCTCCGGTTTGCAGACCCTCCAATCCGCTCCTCTCGGTGAGGCTCTTGAGTAAGGCCCGAAACTCGGCCGAAATGCGATGTAGGGCCTCGCGGCGCTTCTCGGCCTCCTTCAGTTTGCCGAGCATGAAGCGGCTCCACTCCACTGTGGCCGGAGGGAGAGCAGTCGAGAAGATAAAGGAGCGCGAGGTGTTGACGAGCCACTGTTTCATCTCGGCCCCACAGACCGCAAAGGCCCCGTATGAAGAGGCCGCCTTCCCGAAAGTGCCGACCATTATGTCGATATTCGGCCACACCTCAGTGGCGGTAGAGAGGCCCAGTCCCTTGTGCCCGAAAACACCGAAGGCGTGCGCCTCGTCTACGTAGAGCATCAGCTTAGGAAACTCGCTTTTGAGCCCAACGAGTTCGCGGAGCGGTGCGCGGTCGCCGTCCATGCTGAAAACCGATTCGGTGACGACGACGAGCCGCTCGGCCCCGTCATAATGCTTCTCAACGAGTTTGCGCAGCGAGGCGATGTCGTTGGGACGGAAGCGGTAAAATTCCGCACCCGCCATTTTCAAGCCGTCTATGATGGAGGCGTGCACCAGTTTGTCAGCTAAGAACAAAGTTCCCGGAAGTGCGGCGAGACTGCCGATGATGCCGACATTGGCGTGATAACCTGAGTTATACAGCAGTGCCGGCCGACCGTAGGCCCGTTCCAGCTCTTCTTCGAGCGCGAAGTGAGAATCCTGTCGCGTGGAGAGCAGGCGCGAGGCGGCCGATGTGAACAGAATGGGCTTAGGGCCGAACGAGTCGAGGAACTCCCTTTCAAGAGTCTCGGCCTCGTCCATGAAGTTGAGGTAGTCGTTGCCGCTGAGGTCTATCATCCTGCAGGCAGGTGTCCGGGGTATGGACCTCAGGTTTCCCGCTTCGCGAAGCCGGTTGAGCGAGGAGGTCAGTCTTTCCATCGCTTTTCGTGGGTTTCGTAAACTATGTCGAGTAGTACGTCACACAAT
Source organism: uncultured Sangeribacter sp. (assembly GCA_964618395.1). GTDB lineage: Bacteria > Bacteroidota > Bacteroidia > Bacteroidales > Muribaculaceae > Lepagella. The sequence goes on along the minus strand of CAZUAK010000035.1, from coordinate 12,823 downwards.
TTCTCGACTTGCTCATCGCTCACGGCGAGGAACGGAGGCATGATGTATGCGTTACAGTTGAAGGGCCTTATCCACACACCCTTATCGACACAAAGTTTCTGGAACTCGGCTATGTTGACCGGCTCTTTAGTCTGGATGACGCCGATGGCTCCCAAGACACGCACGTCGGCCACAGACTTCCAGCCCCGTGACTTTTCGAGCTTGCGCTTCATGATGGCCTCAATTTCGGCGATGCGTTTCTGCCAGTCAGAGGCGAGGAGCTTGCGGGTCGAGGCGAGGGCCACGGCGCAGGCGAGGGGATTGCCCATGAATGTCGGGCCGTGCATGATACAGCCCGCCTGTGATGCGGAGATGCGGTTGGCGACGTCGGCTGTTGTAGCGACGGCCGAGAAGGTCATGTAGCCGCCTGTCAAGGCCTTGCCTATGAGCATGATGTCCGGCTCGACACCGGCATGTTCCCACGCGAAGAGCTTGCCTGTGCGTCCGAATCCGGTCGCTATCTCGTCGAAGATGAGCAGTACGCCGGCCTCGTCACACGCCTTGCGGAGCTTTCGCAGGTATTCGGAGTGATAGAAGCGCATGCCCCCTGCACCCTGAACGACAGGCTCCAGGATGACTGCGGCCAGTTCATCTTTCTTCTCTTCGATAAGTTTCGCCATAGGCTCGAAGTCGGCGTCGTCCCACTCGCCGCCGAAGCGGCACCGGGGTGCGTCGACAAAGTGGCGGATAGGGAGGGCAGTGCCGAAAGCGCCGTGCATTCCCGTCACCGGGTCGCAGACCGACATGGCGTTCCAGGTGTCGCCATGATAGCCGGAGCGGATGGTGGCGAAATTGGTTTTCTTGGGATTGTCGTGAACCTGGACGGCCATCTTCATCGCCACTTCGGTGGCCACGGAGCCTGAGTCGGCATAGAAGATGTGGTTCATCGAGGGGGGAAGGATGGAGAGGAGCAGTTTGCCGAGTTCGATGGCCGGCTCGTGGGTCAGTCCGCCGAACATGACGTGGCTCATCTTGTCGAGCTGGTCCTTGGCCGCGCGGTTCAGGTCTGGGTCATTATAGCCGTGTATGACGCACCACCACGACGACATGCCGTCTGTCAGTCGGCGACCGTCTTCAAGGATTATTTCCGCCCCTTCGGCGCGAGAGACCTTATATGTGGGCAGTGGATTGTGGGTCGAGGTATAGGGATGCCAGAGATGTTCTCTGTCAAAGTTATCATGTATCATTTGGGGATAGGGTCTTAAGGTTAATCAGGACTTAAGCTTGTATAAGTCTTAAGGGTATGATTCTATCTTCAGATTGTTAGGTCTAAAGGCGATTCAGACGGGGTCAACGTCATAGTATATTGTCGAGGTCTTGATGGCAGGCGAGGCCGCAAGGCTCTCGTAGATTGCCCTGAGGAAGGCCTTGGCTTTTGTCATGGACGCCTCTACCTCTATCTTTAACATTATTGACTGGATATACTGGTTGGATATACGGGCTATGAAGGGCTTCTCCGGACCGAGGACCCGGTTGCCGAGCGACTGCCGGAGCGCGCCGGCCAGCTCCCGGGCGGCTCTGTCACACATCTCGCTATCCTTGTTTCGGATATACACGTTTATGATGCGTGTGAACGGAGGATACCCCAGGCGGTGACGCGACTCCAACTCACTCCGGTAGAAGCCGAGATAGTCATGGTTCTTGACATATTCAAGCACGGGATTGTCGGCCTGCGAGCTCTGGATGAACACCGAACCGCGCTCACCCTTGCGGCCGGCGCGGCCGGCGACCTGCTCCATCATGTTGAAGGCCCGCTCATTGCTCCGGAAGTCCGGAAAGTTCAGCAGCGTGTCGGCCGAGATGATGCCCACGGTCTTCACCTTTTCGAAGTCGAGACCCTTGGTTATCATCTGAGTGCCGACGAGTATGTCGGTCTTGCCTGACGAGACGCTTTCGATAATGTCCTGATAGGCATCTTTGTTGCGGGTGCTGTCAAGGTCCATGCGCGTGACCTTAGCCTGCGGGAAACGTTCCTGAATGTCTTCGGCTATCCTTTCCGTGCCGTAGCCGTAAATGCCGATTCTGTTTTCCTCGCAGGCGGGACAGAGCTTGGGGAGCATCTCCGCATAACCGCAATAGTGACAGCGGAGCATCCCGGTGTTCTTGTGGTATACCAGCGAGACGTCACAGTTCCGGCACTTCGGAGTCCAGCCGCATGTCTGGCAGATGACGACCGGGGCGAATCCCCTCCGGTTCTGGAAGAAGAGGGCCTGGTTGCCGTCTGCCAAGGTCTTGTCGGTAGCGAGTTTCAGGTTCTTGGAGAGTATTCCGAAATTGAGTTTTTCCTTGCGCTGGGCCCTCATATCCACTATCTCCACGACCGGTAACTGTGCCCCCGAGTAGCGCTCGATCAGTTCTACGAGTCCGTATTTCCCGTTCTGGGCCTTGAAGTACGTCTCTATCGAGGGTGTTCCGGAGCCGAGGAGCGTTTTGGCACCGTGCATGGAGGCGAGCACTATGGCGGTGTCGCGTGCGTTGTATCGCGGAGCCGGATCGTATTGTTTATAAGAGGCTTCATGTTCCTCGTCAACGATGACCAGGCCGAGTTTGGCAAAGGGGAGAAACACCGCTGAGCGTGCGCCCAAGATGACGAGGGGCTCGTTGGTGGTCAGCAGCCGTTTGTATATGTCGGTGCGTTCGTTGTCAGAGAACTTTGAGTGATAGACCAACAGGCGGTCGCCGAAAATCTTGCGCAAACGGTCCGTGAGCTGGGTGGTCAGCGCTATTTCGGGGACGAGGAAGAGCGTCTGCTCTCCCTTTTCGAGGACTCGCTTGATGATGTGGGTGTATATCTCGGTCTTTCCGCTTCCGGTCACTCCGCGAAGGAGCACGACATCTTTTTCCTGAAAACTGTCGACTATCGCCCTTTCGGTCCGGGTCTGGGCCTCGGTGAGCTGGGGGAGGGTGATCTCCCTGAGCGGGGCGGAGGCGATGGTGAAGCGGTTGATGCTCTTTTTCTCAATCCTGAAGATACCCTTGTCTACCAGTGCCTTGAGGATGGCCGCGGAGATACCGGCTTTCGCGAGGAGCGTCTCCTTTTCAACCGGCTTCACCTCCGGGTCATGTCTGAGCCACCCCGAGAGGTCGAGCCAGGCTATGAGGGCCCGTTGCTGGTTGGCCGAGCGCGAGAGGGCATCCATGGCCCGGTGAAGGGCGGCGCTGTCTCCACGTTCGATGTTGAGTTCCACAAGGGTGAGTTTCTTGGGCTTGTACTTCTCCTGAACCCTCTCGTGCAGTTCGATGATGCCGAGTTCGAGCATCTTGTTGACCGTCGGGGTGAGGTTTGGCAGGTTGAGTATCGATTCGAGCTCTGATATCCTGTTTTTCTTTCCTGTCTGAAGCTGGGTGATGACGGCCTCCATCTTTTCTGTCAGCTTCAGTCCCTCGGGGGCCTCGAAGTCGGCGTTGAGCGAGACGATGGTCTCGCTTTCCGGCTTGAGTCCGGCGGGGAGCGCCGCGCGCATCACCTCGCCGGGCGAGCAGAGGTAGTAAGACGATACCCACTCCCAGAGCTTCAGCTGAGGGAACCTGACGATGGGGGTGGAGTCGAGCACCGCTGTCATGGGCTTGACCTCCACGTCCCGGGGTCCGAACGGAGTGAGGTTGCTCACGATGGCCGTATAGAACTTTTTGCGCCCGAACTGAACCAATATGCGAGAACCGACCGAGAGAAAAGGCTCCATCTCGGTCGGTACGCTATAGGTGAAAGTCGAATATATCGGCAGCGGAAGTATTACCTCTGCGTACATGAATTATTTTCCAAATAGATAAGCTAAGTTTATCTGCCAGTTTGAAGGCTTGGCTGAGAAGTTCTCGAGTTTGGCGGTCTTCAGGGCGTAGGTGACGCCGAAGTTGTAGCCGCCGGAGAGCTGAATCCTCTTGATGAGCTCCACACCGATGCCGACCTGGATGCCGATCGAACCGGTGGGAACGCTGAAGAGTCCTTTCTGAGTCGACGAACACTGAAACTGGAAATTAGGTCCGGCGTATGCAAACGGGGCGATGTAATCCTCGACACCTTCGAGCCGCGTCCACTTGAAGCGCAGGTTCACCGGAATCTGGATTGTGTGCAGGCGCACCTTTTCATTACCCCAGCCGTCTGAGGCCCAGATGTTTTTTGTGCCGAAGTCAACATCCGCGCCGACCATGGCATACCGGACTCCGACATCGATGCCGAAGCCGATGCCGGGAATCATCAGCTCGCCGATGAGTCCGCCGTTGAAGCCGACAGCATCTTTAGAGGGAACGAGGTTCTGTTTCCAGCTGAAGTGGGTGATGTTCATACCCGCCGTCGGACCCCAGCGGAAGGCGGCGTTAGAGGTAGCCACGCCCAAGAGGACAGCGATGAGTACAAGTATCTTCTTCATCAGAAAAGATAGGCGGCGGTGATTGTCCAGTAGTTGTTCTTGACCTTCACGTCACCGATGGGGTTGAGCTCGGAGACATAGCGTGCGACATTGTTGATGCCGAAGCCGTATGAGGCCTGGATCTGGAGATGACGGACCAGCTCAACGCCGAGGCCGACGTTCCATGCCACCTGGCAGGTCTTGTTCTTGAAGTCGTTGACGGTGTTCTTGCCGAGTTTGAAGGCGAAGGCGGGACCGGTATAGATATAGGGCTTGAAGATGTTGCCCACCATCGGGATTCCGAACTTGTACTTGATGTTGAGCGGAACCTCGATGAAGTCCTTGCCGATCTGCTTGTAGCCGTAGAGCGAGTTTGCGCCCTCGCCGATGGCCTCGGCGTTCATGCGGGTGTACATGGCCGACAGGTCCACTCCGAGTCCGGTGACGGGGAGCATGTATTCCACCATCACGCCGCCGGTCCAGCCGCAGCGGTTGTCAGAGTCGAACAGTTTTTCCTTATCAAAGTGGAGGGAGTTGATGTTCAGACCGGCCTTGATGCCGAAGCGGAAACCGGCGTTGGCGCTGAAAGCCGTGCACATCAGGACGGCAATCAAAAGTGTGAGTTTCTGAAGCTTGTTCATTATGGAATCGTTTTTATTCTGTATTGACCTCGCAAAATTAACTAAAATATTCTTCAATCCACGATAAAACCTCCCCAAAATCGTCATGAAGGAGAGTGAAAAGGTTCGGAAATCAAAGATTTATCGGTATCTCCTCTCCGTCAACCCATCGTTTGAGCACGAGCCCGTCGTTGTCAAAGACGGCGAAACTGAAGGTGCGTATCCATTCTCCCAAGACCAGTATCTCGGTGTGGGGGGAAAGGCGCTCGCGGGCAACGATATGAAGGTGTCCGTAGATGAAATAGTCTATGTCCGGGTCCTCTGTCAGCACCTGGCGAGAGTAGTCGACAAGGTGACGGAAGAAGTGGGTGGCCTCGAAGGCGTATGGCTGTCTGACCAGCTCCGGCTTTTCCGCCTCGCCTTTTTTGCGGCTCTGCGCGCTCCATGCGTATGCGAACGGAACTGTCCAGCGGGGATGAATGCCCGAAAAGAGCTTCTGGGCCACTTTGTTGCGGAATATGCTGCGGATAAAACTGAACTTGCGTGAAGTCACTCCGAGACCGTCTCCGTGGGCCATATAGAAATTCTTGCCGCCGATGGTTTTGCGGACAATCCCGTCACATACCTCTATCCCCAACTCGGTAGGGATATAGTCGAAAATCCAGATGTCGTGATTGCCTATTATCCAGGTGATCTTTATTCCGCTGTCTGAGAGTTCGGCCAGTTTGCCGAAGAAGCGGACAAACCCGCGCGGAACGACATAGCGGTACTCGTACCAGTAGTCGAGGATGTCACCGAGCAGATAAATCTCCCGAGCGGACTCCTTGATATGGTCAAGAAAGGCCACGACGCGTTTTTCCGCCACCTTAGACTCCTTCAGATAAGGGGCGCCAAGGTGCAGGTCAGAGAGGAAATAGACTTTGTCGCGAGCCATCCGGTACGGGTTGAGGCAATGGGTTGACGAGAAATGCCTGATTAGATTAGGTTGACGGGAGGGGGAGGGGTCAGAGGAAACCGAGTTCGAGCTTGGCCTCCTCGGTCATCATGTCCTGGTTCCATTCCGGCTCGAAGACGAGGCGCAGGTCGACACCCTTCGTGCCGTCGATGCTGACGAGTTTCTGACGCACGTCCTCGAGAATGAAGTCGGCTGCCGGACAGCTCGGGGCGGTCAGGGTCATGTCGACGTGAAGCATTTCGTCACTCGGGTCGAAGTCTATCTTGTAGATAAGGCCCAAGTCATAGACGTTGACCGGAATCTCCGGGTCATAAACAGTCTTGAGCAGCTCGATGGCCTTGTTGGTGACAGCAAGTGCCTTTTCCGTCTGGGCCTCCAGCTCTTCGGTCTTGTCCGTTGCGGATTGAGATTTGGCCTCTACAGCCTTGTCCGTTTCGGATTGAGACCCGAGCTCCGCAGCCTTTTCTGTTTCCGGTGCGTTATCTTTTTCTAAATCTTTATCTTCCATTGGTTTTTTAAGTTTTAGCGGCACAAGCCCGATTTCGGGTACATTCTGTTATACACTGTATTTTCGGACTGTACCGTGTTACCCGCTTTTCAATTTAAACAAACCTACAGGCTGAGGAGTTGCAGGGGTGTTTAAGTTGCAGGGTTATTTCATATCCTTTTCACGTTCCTCGCGATACTTCTGCCGTTTCTTCATGACAAAATAGAGGGCGATGAGAACGATGACCTCTGAGACGACAGTCAGCCAGAACCTCAGCACCTCGCCCTCGCGGAGGAGCTGGGTCCCGAAATAGAATGTCATGAAAAGAAAGTAAACGGCCAGCACGGCCGGTACGATAATATACTTTTTTCTCATAGTGCGGGCTCCGGGTAGACTTTATACGGGCTGTCGGAGGGATTGAATTTCCCTTCGCTGAGGTGATTGTATATCTTCAGGCAGGCGTAGGCGTCGAGGGCGGCGTATGCCTGCTGGTGTGCTGTGAGCTCTGAGGCCTCCCAGTTTGTCAGACGCTGTCCTTTGGAGATGCGGCGCCCGAAGAGTATGCCGTAAATCTTCGTGAGGCTCTTGTCATCTATCCTGAACTGCGGGACATAATCCTGAAGCTCGAAAAAGCCTTCGGGGTGAAGCGCGGAGAGTTTCGAGAGGTTATGAAAGTCATCGTGAGTGGAGAGTCCGATTTTCACCACATCCTTATCCTCCAGGATACCCTTTATCTCATCTGTGAAGCCGAGGACGTTGAGCCGGAAGAGATAGCAGCAGGAGTCAGAAGAAAGCTGAAGGAGGGCGACAGAGTGTGAGTGCCCTTTCTGAAAGACTGGCCGCGTCTCTGTGTCGAACCCTATTGTTCCGGCCTTCCGCAGCTCGGCGATGGCCCGGCTGACATCTTCGGGTTTGTCTATGACGCGGATGGTCCCTTCGAACCGTGCGGCCGGGAGCCGCCCAAGCTCATCCTTGGGAATGGCTATTCTGTAGTTTTTATCTTCTGACATCTTCTTTTAGAACTTGCCCTCCCCGTACACCGCAAAGTTACAAAAAAAATTAATTTTGACAAAGAATAAAGGCAGACACCGGGTGCCTGCCTTTATGTGCTTTATGTTTCTGATGCCCTTCTGACCTGTTTCAGAATGGATTATTATGAATCCCTGAAGTTGTGATGAAAGGGTCCAGAAGGATGCTGAAGTCTTCAGAAGGTTACTTCAGACCCTCAACGAATTTGCGGTATCCGTCGTTGTTCGGGTCATACTTGAGATACTTGTTGAAGTACTCTTTGGCCTTGTTGACGTCTTTCTGGTCGAGATAGTAGTTGCCGAGATAGTTATACATTGTCTTGGCGTCGGTTGCATAGCGGCTCGGGTCGGCGCTGTTCTCAAGGAGCACGACAGCCTGCTCGTAGAGGGGCTGGGCGGCCTTCTTGACGTCAGACTCGCTCGTTGCGCGCTGCATGGCAATGTCGCCTCTCATCTTGACCGGACGGTAATTGTCGGGAAGAATCTTTGCGGCGCGGTCAATGAAGTCCTCGGCCACACCGAAGTATCTTTCGGTTTCGGCGGGGTTGGCTACGCGGCCATGATCGGGATCGTCAGTCTTGTTCTGGACACCGGCATAGTAGGCGAAGGTAGCCTGCTGGATAAAGTCATTGTAGCCGGGTTCAGGGGTGTTCTGAAGATAGCCCATGTAGGTGTTGGCTGCGTTGGGAAGGTCGTTGTCCTCGACATACATCATGGCCAGAGACTTGTAGTAGGCCGGGTTCTCGGGAGACTGGGCGACGGCTTCCTGAAGCAGCTCGATAGCCTTCACGGGACGCTCACCCTTTGCCTTGGCAGCCTTCACGAACTCGTCTGAGAGGAGGCTATAGTCAATCTGGGCGAACTTGTTTGCCGGGTTTTTCTTCTTTGCGGCGTACAGAGCGTCAGCCATTGCAGGCAGCTGGGCCTCCATTTCAGGCAACTGCGCGGCGTTGATGAACTGGAAACGACGGGCGTTGAAGTTGTCCGGATTGGCCTTCAGAAGGTTGGTGGAGTAGTCATAACCGTCTTTGTACTTCTGGCCGTAGAAGAGAAGGAAGGCATAACGGTCCTCGTCTTTCTTGAAGTGGTTCGGGTTCTTAACATACTTGCCATACTGTTCGGCGGCCTTCGCGAAGTCACCCTTGTTGTAGAGGGCCTCGGCGAGTTCCTTCTGACCGAGAGCCGAAGTGGGATTGACCTCTGTCAGCTTCTCGAGCATCACGACGGCGTATGCCGGGTTGATGTTGTTGTAAAGGTTGGCGTATTTCACGTATGCCTCCGGAGTGGTGCCACCATAGTTGGCGCCCATCTCGTAAGCGGCTGCTGCACCGCCGACGTCGCGGTTGGCCTTCTTGCGGTCACCTTCGAAGATGTAGATGGCAGGATTCTCGCGGTCCATCTTGCGGGCCTTTTCGAGTCTCTTCTCTATCTGAGTGTCGAACTCGGCGGGGTTGGCGTCATAGTATGCCTGGGCGATGGCCACCTGGAGGGCGGCATCCTTTTTGGCTTTGCCCTCTCCGTCTTTAAAGAACTTCTCGGCACCCTTGACGTCCCCTTTTTTGAGCAGGACCGCTCCGAGGCCTACATAGTTGTAGCCGTTTTCGGGGTCTACGCTCTGGCCGGCTTCGAAATACTTCTGGGCCTCAGCCAGGTTGCCGTTGTCGAAGGCAATCATGCCGAGATAGTAGTTGGCGAGGGCCTTGTCAGTCTGGGGGCTGTTGAAGTTGCGTTCGAGCAGTTCTTTTGCGTTCTCAGGCTGATCGGCCTTGTAGTATTCCATACCCTCGACATGGCTCTGTGCCGATGCCACCATGGCAGAGCCGGCGAGCAGGAATGATAAAAGCGTTTTAAATTTCATATCTTGTGTTCAATGGTTTCGTACCGTTTAGACAACGTTTTGAGTATGCGGTTTATTGCCGTTGTTCCCATGCGGTTTATCACCGTTCTGGACATGCGGTTTATTGCCGTTGTTTCAAAGCGTTCCGTGGGCGTTATTTCTTTGAGTGCAGCTGAACCACGCGGGGATTCAGGTGATAGGGGAGGATACCGGTCTTGGTGATGATTTTCTGGCCGACAAATCCTGTCACGAAGACATAGAAGCTGTGAAGGACTGTCGAATTGGAGGCCGTCGAAACCATATAGACCTTTCTGAAGAGGGGATACTCGCCGCTGTTGATATAGGCCTGATAAGGCTTGAAGCCGACAGGCGAGAAGTCGTTCTCCTCCGTGGGGTTGCTGACCTTGAGAATCTTGACCTCTGTGGTCAGTTCTGTGGCGATGGTGTCGGTGGCGACGTTATAGTCTTCCATCCTCTTCTCGACCGGAACTTTCTTGGCCACGCTCAGGTCATCGCCGAGCCAGTTGACGCTGATGATGCCGATGGCGTTCTTGTCGTTCTTGACATAGTCAAAGACCTGGGCGTTGTTCTTCTGTGCGAAGGCATTCTTGTTGTCGGAAATCTTTCCGTTCGGACCCAAGAATTTCTCGCGCATATAGCTGACGGTAGATGAGCCTTGATTGTCGAATACGAGTTTGATGGGAACGGTGTCTTTGGCAGCGGCCAACTGATTCCATTTTGAGATGGAACCGTCGAGGATACCCTTGATGTCCTCCATCGAGACGGTCTCGAGCGGGTTGTCATTGTTGACAATCAACGCCACGGCATCGACGGCGATACAGTTCTGGCGGACAATCCTCTTGTATTTGGACTTCATGAAGTCTATCTGCTCTTTCGTGAGCTCCTTTGTGGTCACGATTGCCTGCGTTTTGTTGGCCAGCAGAGTGTCGATGGCGTCAGACTCGCTGACATAGAAGGGGATAATCGAGGCGTTGGGATATGTGTACTCAAAAATCTCGATTTCTTCCTGCATGACCTGTTTGAAACCGTCGTCACAGTACAGTGTCGCGCTCCCCTCGGTATATGCGCCACGTTTCACCGGGGTACACCCGCCGGCTACCAGCGCGAGCAGTCCCCCCATGAGCAGGGTGCCAAGGGCGGACTTCATTATTCTCTTTTTCATAATCTTGCTTTTGAAGTATTCATTCGGAAACTTACAGAATGAGAATGAATGGTTTTAAATTACCATACCGCGCGGTCGCGGCAGGCCGCGACCCTACATTCTGACGGTTAGCCATAGGTGTCACATAGTAAGGTATCACATAGTAAGGTAT
>CAZUAK010000035.1:0-2077 GCA_964618395.1 uncultured Sangeribacter sp. | reverse complement strand
TTACATAGTAGAGACACCTTAGCGGTCTATAAATATACCTTATTGGTCGCCGAGGTTGGTGCCGCGGTAGAGGCGGTAGGCGCGGAAGATGCCGTAGAGGATGAGGAGTCCGCCGACTACGCACGAAACGGCTGTGTTGTCGATACTGAAGACATCGAAGATGAACATGAGACCAACTCCGAGATAGATGAGAACCATGAAGATTCCGAAGACGAGGCGCATCCCTTTGGGTGCATTGCTATTGTTGTTCATAATAGATAGATTTTTCGGTTTCAGTTATAGATATACCCCCCGGTCATGACCCATGTCCCGTTCCCTACGGCGGGAGAGAAGTGAACAGTGAGGCGATGTGGTCACCGAAGCTATTATTTTAACAAAAATAAGGTTAAATTGGTTTTGAACCGATGCGACATAACGCTGAACAAAAAGGATAGCCCCTCCTTGATCAAAAGAGACCTCCCAGCATCGTTCAAAAGAGATCTCTCAGCATCTGTGATGATAGGGAAAACACCATATCTAATTCACCGGTAATACGGCTTGTGCCGATGATATAACGAAGGAGGTGTGTCTGACGTGTTGTCTGACACACCTCCTTATCGAGTAGTGTTGTTGTAAAGGGGGGGGTGATTACTGCTGGGCGAGCTTGAAGGTCACCGGCAGGGTGAAGTAAGAGCGAACCGGAGCACCGTTGTTCTTACCGGGCTGCCACTTCGGCATCTTCTTCACGACGCGAAGCGCTTCCTTGTCGAGGTCCTTGTCGACACCCTTGACGATAGAAGCCGATCCGATCGAACCGTCCTTCTCGACGACGAACTTCACGATTACGCGTCCCTGGACATCGTTAGCCTGAGCTGCCTCAGGATAGCGGATGTTGTTTCCGAGCCATTTCATCAGTGCGGCCTGACCACCGGGGAACTCTGCGGGCTGTTCTACAGCCACGAAGATTTCTTCCTCCTTGGGCTTGACCGGTTCGGGTTCCTTGACCACCACCTGTTCCTGAACGGCTTTGAACTTGTCGACGTCATCGGCACCCTCCTGGTTAACGACACCGCGGGCGGTGTTGTCTTCCTTCTGGGTATCCATGTCCATCACTTCGTTCTTCACCTTGTCGGCGTCTACGATGGCGATCTGAGTCACCTGAACAGTGGCGAGTACCTCTTCGGGCACCTCCACCTTAGGCTCTTCATACTTCTGCTGTTCGGGCTCCTCCTCGACCTGCTCCTCTTCTACGGGCTGGTCAAGCATTGCCTGCATCATCTTCTCGGCCTGTTCCTTGGCTTCGATTGCCGCCTGCTCAGCGCGATAGTCGCTATATTTTGACCATGCGATGAGAAGGATGAAAACCACCACAAGACCGAGCAACATATAAAGGACAGCCATGTTGTGGCGTCTGTCACTCTTCTTTCTCAGATCGTAGGCGCCGAAGTCCTTGTTCTTTCCTTCGAAGATAAGGTCGCGCCATTCCGGAGAAGTCAGATCTATGTTTCTTTTAGCCATTTTTCTTTCTGCTTTAAAGTGTTACGTAAATCTGACCTATCAATCGTTGTGATGACGGTTTTGATAGTCAATCAACAGTACGGAGTCGGCTTTGGTCATGTTGTCGATCTGGTACTTTGCGATAGAGTTGATCTGCATCTCGTCGAGGATCTCCACCAGCGAGCCGTAAGAGGCCTGGGGAGTTGACTTGATGATGATGACCGGCTTTTTGAGCTTCTCGTCGCGACGAACGGCCTTGGCCAGTTCGTCATACTTTTCCTGGTCGATCTTGCCGTCGCGGAAGTCCTTTTTGAGTTTCTCGATTTCGACCAAAACTTCTTTGTTTCGGCTCTGGATGATCTGGCGGATACCGCGTGCGGTACGGCCGTCACCGTTGACTTCGTCGGTCAGGAACTCAGACTTCTGGAGGTTATTGTTTTCAGCAACATTACCTTCGAGGCCGGCGTCGCCGCCGGGTTTGCCGAAGTAGTAGTAGACCTCATTGACGACGCGCCCGTTGACGGTGTCCACGTCCATGGAACCGACCTTGCGCTTGGCGTCGAGGATGATTGTCACAGCGTCGTCGGCCGAGGCCTGAGAC
>CAZUAK010000034.1:10903-16689 GCA_964618395.1 uncultured Sangeribacter sp. | reverse complement strand
TTCTTGTACATGCCGTACATGTAGCCAACTTCGCGGCCACCTACGCCGATGTCACCTGCCGGTACGTCACGGTCGGGACCGAGGTTACGCCAGAGTTCGAGTACGAAAGCCTGGCAGAAACGCATGATTTCTGCGTCGCTCTTGCCGCGCGGAGAGAAGTCGGAACCACCCTTGCCGCCACCCATCGGGAGAGTGGTGAGAGCGTTTTTGAAGGTCTGCTCGAAACCGAGGAACTTCAGGATTGAAAGGTTTACGGATGCGTGGAAGCGGATACCTCCTTTATAGGGACCGATAGCGTTGTTGAACTGAACTCGGTAACCGATGTTGTTCTGAACCTCACCCTTGTCGTCTACCCAAGTCACGCGGAAAGTGAAGATACGGTCGGGCTCGACCATACGTTCGATGATGCGTGCTTTCTCGAATTCGGGATGCTGGTTGTAGACTTCTTCTACTGAGAGAAGAACCTCTTTGACAGCCTGAAGGTATTCCTTCTCACCGGGGTGCTTGACCTCGAGATTGGCCATAATCTCATTAATGTTCATGAGTCAGCTTAGATTTTTGGTTAAAGTATGTGTTTTTAATGGTTGTCTTTGTTTTTCCTCCACGCTCCGGAGACCCGGTGTCGCGTGGCGGTTTGACGATGCAAAAGTACAACCTTTATATTATCTTTCCAAACATTTTAAGGAAAAAATTTCTGATTTTGCCGTTTCGATGTTTTTAGTTAATTTCGCGAGTTGAACATTTGTGTCCGCGAACACCGGATAAGGCCCAAAAGCAACCATCCCGATGAGGCGAAAGAGTATCTATAAGGTGACGGTCAGTGACGAGGCGCGGCTTCATGACGTGGCTTCCGTCCGGCTTCCGCTCTGGAAGGCCGGGGCGCTCACTGTCGGCATCCTCTGCCTGCTGCTCTTCCTGGGGGCCTGTCTGGTGATGGTCACTCCGCTCAGGCGCCTCCTCCCGGGCTATCTTGACCGCGAGGAGCGCGTGCGCACCGAGTCGGCGCTGCTGAAAATCGACTCGCTCTCACGCGCCGAGAGCCAGACCCTCAGCTACCTTCAGAACCTGCTTACGGTCACAGACACCGACCGTGTCCCCTCTGACTCGCTCAAGGCTGTATCGGGGAGGATGACTCACCCGGCCGACTCGCTGATGGACGCCTCGAAGGCCGAGAGGGAGTTCGTCGCCATGATGCGTGAGCGCGAAAAGTTCAACATCTCCGTCCTCGCCCCCCTGGCGGCCGAGGGGATGATGTTCTATCCCCTCTCTGAGGAGGGCGTGATAACCTCTCAGAGCCTCGAGGCCACGAAGGCGGTCTTTGTGGTCCCTGTCTCGGCCCCCCTCTTCGCCATAGCCGACGGGACGGTCATCACCGTTTCGCGTCTCGGAAACGACACGTTCGACGTCGTCATTCAGCACCGCAAAGGCTTTCTGAGCCGCTGCTCGGGGCTGGGGACACCACTGGTGGAGCCTGGGAGCAAGGTGACAGGGGGTCAGGTCATAGGCCTGCAGAACCGTAACGGCGCGCGCAAGGAGGTGGCCCTCGAGATGTGGCACAACGGCGAGCCGCTCGTGCCCTCACAGTATGTGCGCAGCGACACGCATATCCCCGCCGAGCCCTCGACACTCTCCGGCGAGCCTATGGGCAGATGACAACGATTGCCCACGGGCAGCTCAAACACTTTTGACATTATGACAGTCCGACAAAAGGAAATAGCGATCTTAGGCAGTACCGGGAGCATCGGTACGCAGACGCTCGACATCATAGCCGAATATCCCGAGAGGTTCCGCGCCTCGGTGCTGACGGCCCGCAGCCGGTGGGAACTGCTCGCCGAGCAGGCGCGCCGCTTCCGTCCGCGCCGTGTGGTGATTGCCGACCCGCGCTTCTTCGAACCCCTCTCCGACGCACTCCGCGACCTTCCCGTCGAGGTGCGTGCCGGCGAGGAGGCCATCGCCGAGGCGGCCGCCATGGAGGGCCCCGAGATTGTCGTCACCGCCATGGTAGGATACAGCGGGCTGCTGCCGACCGTGGCCGCGATAAAGGCCCGCAAGACCATCGCCCTGGCCAATAAGGAGACGCTGGTCGTCGCCGGCGAACTCATCACCGCCCTCGCACGGGAGTACGGTGTCAGCATCGTCCCGGTCGACAGCGAGCACTCGGCCATCTTTCAGTGTCTCGTCGGCGAGGGTACGCGTCGGGCCGAGAAAATCATACTGACTGCATCGGGCGGTCCTTTCCGCACGACACCTTCATCCGAGCTGGCCGACAAACGTGCGGTCGACGCATTGAAGCATCCCAACTGGGACATGGGGGCGAAGGTGACCGTAGACTCGGCGACGATGATGAACAAGGGGTTCGAGATGATTGAGGCGCGCTGGCTCTTCGACTGTCCGCCGGAGCGCATCGAGGTCGTCGTTCATCCCCAGAGCATCGTCCACTCCATGGTGGAGTTCATCGACGGCTCCGTCAAGGCGCAGCTCGGCGTGCCTGACATGCACCTGCCCATCCGCTACGCCCTCGGATATCCGGAACGTCTCGCGACACCGCACGGTCACCTCCGTCTGAGTCAGTATGCCAAACTGACGTTTGAGGCGCCCGATTATGAGAAGTTCCCCCTGTTGGGCTATGCCTTCGAGGCCATCGGACGCGGCGGGACGATGCCCTGCATCCTGAACGCCGCAAACGAGGTCGCCGTCGCGGCCTTCCTGCGCGACGAGATAAGGTTCGGCGACATCGCCCCCATAGTCCGCGAGACGCTCGACACGGTTCCGGTCAGTGACGCCACCGACCTCGAAACCCTCATCGAGGTCAACGAGGAGGCGCGCGGTGTGGCCGAGGCCTGCCTGAAGAAACTCACCGCGGTCTCGGACTTGACCTGAAAGTGAACCGTTATTGACAGAATATCAAAATACTTAACCACACTTAACCAGTAATAACGAAGAATTGGAAACATTCCTCATAAAGGCTGCCCAGCTTATACTGGCACTCGCCATACTCATCATCATCCATGAATTCGGACACTTCCTCTTCGCCCGCCTTTTCGGCGTGAAGGTGGAGAAGTTCTATATTTTCTTCAACCCCATCCGCTCCCTGTTCAAGTGGAAGCCGGGCAAGCACGTCGGCTCCCTCTCAAAGGTGAAGTTCCTCTCGGAGTCCGGCGAGCGCGACTATCGCTGTGACGAGGCTTTGGAGAAGGCTGCGGGCGAGTATCAGGCCGCCTCGGCAGAGCTTGAGAAGCTCGAGCATCCCGACAAGAATCGGTCCATGATTGACCGCCTCAATCCCTTCGGCGCCGAGAACCGTGAAGGTGCGGACCCTCAGGTGATTGCCGAGGCGCGCCGCAAGGTCGATGAAACCAAAAAAGCGTATGACGAGCAGGTCGCCCTCAAGGCCGAGCTGGACAGAAACGGATATGACGAAGAAAAACGTCAGTCCCGCTGGAGCCGCTTCTGGAAGAATACGGAATACGGCGTCGGCTGGGTCCCTCTCGGAGGCTACTGCAAGATAGCGGGCATGATTGACGAGTCGATGGACACCGAACAGATGAAGCGTCCCGCCCAGCCGTGGGAGTTCCGCTCCAAACCGGCCTGGCAGAGACTGCTGATAATGATAGCCGGCGTGCTGTTCAATTTCCTGCTCGCCATCCTCATATATGCCGGCATCGTCTATTTCACCGGTGAGAAATATGTCCCGGTGAACGAGGCCAAGATGGGCATGTCGTTCAGCCCGGTGGCTCACGAGGCCGGGTTCCGCGACGGCGACATACCGCTGAGCGCGGACGGAAAGACTCTCGACAATCCCGCCGAGGCGCGCATCGAGATGATGCAGGCCAAGAGTGTCGAGCTCCTGCGCGACGGCAAGCGTGTGACCGTCACACCGCCGTCGGACTTTATGGTGCGTCTCAACGACGAGATGACCGAGGGCAAGAGCGACATCGCCTTCATGACATACCGCTTCCCGACGCGCGTGACCCAGGTCATGGCCGGCGAGGGGGCTGCCAAGGCCGGCATACGTCCTATGGATGAAATCATAGCCATCAATGAAGACGCCACCCCGACGCTCGTCGAGTTCCTCAATACCCTCCAGTGGCACGGCGGCGAGACGGTCAACCTGACCGTTGTGCGTCCCCGGGGGGCCGTCGGCGACAAGGATGTCGCGGCCCGTCCGTTCGGTGTTGCGGGAGACACGCTGTCTATCCCGGTTACACTCAATGACAACGCCAAGATGGGAATCGGCCTCGAAATAGACCCCTCGAATTTCTATGACGCCAAGGAGAAGAAGTACTCGCTCTTCTCGGCTGTCCCGCGCGGAATCCAGATGGGTACCGAGCGCCTGTCCAACTATGCGTCGTCGATGAAGATTGTCTTCTCGAAAGAGGGGGCGAAGTCTGTAGGCGGCTTCGGCGCCTTGGGCTCGATCTTCCCCGAACGTTGGGATTGGATCGCGTTCTGGAACATCGCCGCCTTCATCTCCATCGCCCTGGCCTTCATGAACATCCTTCCCATCCCGGCGCTTGACGGCGGTCACGTGCTCTTCCTCCTCTATGAGGTAATCACGGGCCGTCAGCCGAGCCAGAAGTTCCTGGAGACTGCACAGATGATAGGCATGATGCTGCTCATAGCCCTGCTTCTGTATGCCAACATGATGGATATCGTTCGTTTGTTTAAGTGAAAGTGAAAATGAAGACTATAAAGTTAAAACCGGGAAAGGAGGAGTCACTTCTCAGACGCCACCCCTGGGTGTTCTCGGGCGCCGTGGCTTCGGTTCCCGAAGGTGTCGAGGAGGGTGACCTGGTTAAGGTCGTCTCCTCGAAGGGGGACGTATTGGGTGTGGGCCATTATCAGATTGGCAGCATCGTTGTCCGTATCCTCGAGTTCGGTGTCGACCAGCTCCCCGAGCGTTTCTTCGCCAAACGCCTTGAGGAGGCTTTCCGAATCCGAAAGACCCTCGGCCTCATCCGCGAGGACAACAACTCGTTCCGCCTCGTTCACGGCGAGGGCGATTTCCTTCCGGGTCTGGTCGTCGACATCTATGGCGACACGGCCGTGGTCCAGGCCCATTCTCCGGGCATGCACTTCGTGCGCCGCGAGATTGCGGAGGCCCTGACATCGCTGCCCGAGGCGCGTATCCGCAATGTCTACTACAAGTCGGAGACGACCCTCCCTTACAAGGCCAACCTCGACCCCGAGAACGAGTATCTTGTCGGGGCGTATGACGGAAACGTCGCCCTCGAGAACGGCCTGCAGTTCAACATCGACTGGCTCCGCGGTCAGAAGACCGGTTTCTTCATTGACCAGCGTGAGAACCGCGCCCTGCTCGAGAAATTCTCCAAGGGGAGGAAGGTGCTGAACATGTTCTGCTACACGGGCGGCTTCTCCGTCTATGCAATGCGCGGAGGCGCAGTGAAGGTCGACTCGGTCGATTCTTCGGCCAAGGCCGCCGCGCTCACCGATGCCAACATTGAGCTGAATTTCCCCGGCGACGACCGTCATTCCACCCACGCCACGGATGCCTTTAAGTTCCTCGACGAGATGCCCGACAAGGAGTATGACCTCATCATCCTTGACCCGCCGGCGTTCGCCAAACACCGTTCGGCCCTCAAACGCGGACTCATCGGATACCGCAAGCTGAATACGAAGGCGTTCGAGAAAATCAAGCCGGGGGGCATCCTGTTCACCTTCTCCTGCTCACAGGTAGTGACCAAGGAGGCTTTCCGCCTGGCCGTCTTCAGCGCGGCCGCCAAGGCCGGGCGACGTGTCAGGATACTCCACCAGCTCACCCAGCC
>CAZUAK010000034.1:0-10803 GCA_964618395.1 uncultured Sangeribacter sp. | reverse complement strand
TTAAACTTTTAACCTAACTCTAACATAATGAAGAAACTGACCTCTTCTCTTCTTCTCGCTTCTATCATGGCATTCACAGCTCATGGGGCCGAAGATCCCAACTTCAACTATGTCGTCGACAACTTCGCCGACATCGAGGTTCTGCGTTATGAAGTCCCCGGCTTCAAGAATCTCTCGCTCGACCAGAAAAAGATGATATACTATCTGTCTCAGGCCGCTCAGGCCGGACGTGACATCATCTGGGACCAGAACGGAAAGTACAACATCGAAATCCGCCGCATGCTCGAAGATGTCTTCAAGAACTATAAGGGCGACCGCAACTCGGCCGAGTTCAAGGCTTTCGAGAAATACATCAAGCAGGTATGGTTCGGAAACGGCATCCATCACCACTACAGCAACGACAAGTTCGTCCCCGAGTTCACCGAGGCTTTCCTCCGCGAGCAGGCCGGACCCCTGGCAAAGGCCGCTGACGGCACCGACCTGGTTGAAATCATTTTCAATCCCTCGCTCTTCGCGAAGAAGGTAAATCTCGACAGCTCGGTCGACGTGGTGGCCAACTCTGCCGGAAACCTCTATGACGGCGTCACTCAGGCCGAGGTGGAGGCGTACTATGACGCGCTGAAGAACCCCAACGATCCGACCCCCATCTCTTACGGCCTCAACTCACGCGTGGTCAAGGAGGATGGCAAGGTGACAGAGCAGCACTACCACCTCAACGGCCTCTACGGTCCGGCCATCGCCAAAATCATCTACTGGCTCGACATGGCCAAGGGTGTGGCTGAGAACGATGCCCAAAAGGAGTATATCACCAAGCTTATCGACTACTACATCACCGGTGACCTCAAGCTTTTCGACGAGTACTCCATCCTCTGGGCGGAGGACACGAAGAGCAATGTCGATTTCGTCAACGGCTTCATCGAGAGCTATAACGACCCGCTCGGAATGACCGGCAGCTGGGAGTCTTACGTCAACTTCCGCAACGACGAATCGACCAAGCGCACGGAGACCATCTCGAAAAACGCACAGTGGTTCGAGGACCATGCCCCCATCAATCCCGACTACCGCAAACCGCAGGTGAAGGGTGTGTCGGCTAAGGTCATCAACGCCGCCATGCTCGCCGGTGACGCCTATCCCGCCACCGCCATCGGCATCAACCTCCCGAACGCTGACTGGATCCGCGCCGCACACGGCTCAAAGTCGGTGACACTCGAAAACATCACCGAGGCTTACGCACTGGCCTCTCGCGGAAACGGTTTCAACGAGGAGTTCGTTATCGACCAGCCGACGATTGACCTTATGGACAAGTACCTGTATATCACCGATATGCTCCACACCGACCTGCATGAGTGCCTCGGTCACGGCTCAGGCCGTCTGCGCCAGGGTACCGACCCCGACGCGCTCAAGGAGAACGGCTCGACCCTCGAGGAGGCGCGTGCTGACCTCTTCGCACTCTACTATCTTGCCGACCCGAAGCTCATCGAACTCGGTATCCTCGACAACCCCGAGGCTTATAAGGCGGAGTATTATAAGTATATGCTCAACGGCCTCATGACCCAGCTGAACCGTATCGAGCCGGGCAAGGACATAGAGGAGGCACACATGCGCAACCGTCAGCTCATCGCCAAGTGGGTCCTCGAGAAAGGCAAGAAGGACAAGGTGGTGGAGCTCGTGAAGAAGAACGGTAAGACCTATGTCAAAATCAATGACTATCAGAAGCTCCGCAACCTCTTCGGCCAGCTGCTCAACGAGATACAGACCATCAAGTCCGAAGGCAATTACGCTGCCGGCAACAAGCTGGTCAAGGACTATGCCGTCAAGGTAGATCCGAAGCTCCACAAGGAGGTGCTTGACCGTTACTCTAATCTCAACATTCCGCCGTATCGCGGTTTCGTGAACCCGGTCTACAACGTTGTCTATGACAACGACGGAAACATTGTCGACATCACTTTGGACTATACCGAAGGGTATGCCGACCAGATGCTCCGCCTCAGCGAAGAGTTCTCGACACTTTGATGCTGAAGAGGAGATTAGCGATTATAAGAAGACAAGACTCTTATGAATCAGCAGATAAGGCATCTGTTCTTTACGTATCGAAACGGAGTGGTCGCCGACGCGCTCAAGCGCGCCGGTGACCCTCACCCCCAGATCTTCGGCCTTCAGCTCCCGCAGTTGGGACAGATTGCCCGCGAGATAGGGGAGACGTTGAGCGCGGAAGAGAGGGCGAGTCTGGCCTCGGAACTTTGGGGTGAGGAACAGTGTCGCGAGTCGCGCCTGTTGGCCCCTTATCTCTTTGACGCGGCCTCACTGAGCCGCGACGCGGCCGAGAGGCTGCTTGACGGGTGCCGCACTCCCGAGGAGACGGACATCCTCGTTTTCAAGTGTCTTCGCCATCACCCGGAGGCGGCGGCCATCAGAGACGCACGCGCCGGCACTTACGCCTCCGAGGCCCTTTCGAGATTTCTATAATCAGACCCCCGAGCCTTCGCCCCGTTTTATGGTTACGGGGCCCTACCCGGTGGCCACAGACCCGAAACCACCCGCCCTATCCATGGGTCTAACGGGGATAGCGGGCCTGCAAAACAAACAAGATGGATATGGATAAAGCATTATATGGTTCAGACAATGACGTAAAGGGGTGGATTTCGGGACTTTTCTCGGGTATAACATGGGGTCTGGACACGACCCTTCTGAGATATGTCCTCACCCTGGCGCCGTTTCTGATTGACCCCGTGCTGGCTGTCGGAGGATATTTCGTCTGCTGCCTGATTCATGAAATAATCGGCGCACTCGGAATGAGCTCGATATTGGCTGCGAAGGGTGAGCTGAAGTCGTTCGGAGGGTTGCTGAAGACCCGCGATGGATGGCTGGTCATGGCCGGGGCCCTGTTCGGCGGACCTTTCGCCATCACCTGTTATATCTTTTCGCTGGCCAAGGGGGGCCTGGCGCTGACGGCTGGCATAACCGCCGCCTACCCTCTGATATGTACGGTTCTCGCCGTCATCCTGCTCAAGGAGCGGCTGCTGCCGCGAAGCTGGCTCGGAATCATGGTGGCGGTCTTAGGTGTCTTCTATCTCTGGTACACGCCTGACGAGATCATTGACCTCTCCTCATGGTCAGGGTCGTTGCTCGCGTTGGGCGCGGCGACAGGATGGGCCACAGAGGGCGTTTTGGTTTCACTCGCCATGAAGGGGGGCCGGGTCACACACGGGCAGGCGATGCTTATCCGCGAGCTCACATCATCTGTGGCCTATCTCATCTTCACGCCCCTCCTGCTGGGCAGCGTCCACAATCTCGGCCATGCGGTGGGCGTGGTGTTCGGTCATACTGAGGCATGGCTGATTCTCATAGGGACTGCCATCATCGGAATGCTCTCCTATTATATGTGGTATAAGTCCATACGGTCAATCGGTGCTCCCAGGGCCGTGTGTCTCAATGTCACATATTCTTTCTGGTCCGTGCTTTTCGGGGCCCTGCTGTTCCATATTCGTATGACGAGTTATGACTACGTCGGAGCGCTGCTTGTCCTTGTCGGTGTCTGCATCGCGACGGTCTACACAAATAAAAAGCGTCGAAAGCGTCTCGACACTCCGGTTTATTAATCGAAAATATAGTTAAAAAGACCTAAACCGCCGTTCCATATTTTGGATAACGGCGGTTTTTGTGTTATCTTTGCATTATAGTGTGGGGTGCGCCCCACTCACAATCGGTCTCTTAGCCAACATTCGTCGAAACGAACCCTTAAGGGACCTTGGATTAATCAATTACTAACCTGAATTCAAAAATACATGAGAAAATCTTTGCTTCTCGCATTACCGGCCCTGGCCCTCGGCTGTACGCTCCCTGCGGGAGCCGTACGCGCCAACACGGACTTCATGACGGTGACGCAGCCTGACGGTTCGACCCTGACGATTCAGCTCGTCGGCGACGAACGCGCTCACTTCACGCTCTCCGAGGACGGTGCCCTCCTCACTGAGCAGAACGGTGAATATTTCTTCGGCCGTATCTCAGATGAGGGCCTTGTCGTCTCTACCGGTGTGCGGGCGGCAAACCCCGGTGCGCGTTCAGAAATACAGAATAAATTCGCTAAGGCCTCCATCAACCAGGACCTCGTCGGCGCCGCCGAGATGAGGTGGAAGATGAACCCCCGTTTCTATGACACCCCGAAGTTCAATGTGAAGCCTGTGGCCGCTAACGCTGCCAAAACCTCCGAACTTCCGCAGTACGGTCTGGGACGCTGCGCCTCCGCCTTCCCCAATACCGGTGAGGTCAGGACTCTCGTGCTCCTTGTGGAGTATCAGGATGTCCGCTTCACCACTCCCGACCCGAAACAGTATTTCTCTGACCTCCTGAACAAGGATGGCTTCAGCGAGTATAACGCCACCGGGTGCGCGGCTGAGTATTTCAGGGAGAACTCGAACAATCAGTTCATCCCGACCTTTGATGTCCTGGGTCCGGTGACCCTGAGTGAGAATATGGCTTATTATGGCCAGAACAGCTCTTTCGATATCGACGTCAATGCGGCCGCGATGGTTGTCGAAGGCCTCCAGGCTCTCGACGACACCGTTGACTTCTCTGTCTATGACATGAATCATGACGGAGTCCTCGACAACGTCTTCATCTTCTACGCCGGCCGTGGCGAGGCTACCGGCGGTGGCGCAACTTCCGTATGGCCCCACTCCAGCTCGCTCGACGATTACAGAATCGAATTTTCAGTGGACGGCCTGAAGGTTAACACTTACGGCTGTACCAACGAGATGACCAAGAGCGGCGACCCGGACGGCGTGGGTACCTTCATCCATGAGTTCTCTCACGTCATAGGCCTCCCCGACCTCTATGACACCCGCGGCTCACTGGCCTGTACTCCCGACCTCTGGTCTGTGCTTGACTACGGTCCCTACTGCAACGGTGGACACACTCCCCCGAACTACTCTGCTTACGAGCTCAACGCAATGAAGTGGGTGGAGCCCATCCTGCTGGACGGTCCGGAAGATGTGGTGCTCGAAAATCTTGGTGATTCGCGTCAGTACCGCCTCATTCAGACCGAAAGGGAGAACGAATTCTTCCTCCTCGAGAACCGTCAGCAGAAGGGCTGGGACAAGTACCTCCCCGGCCACGGTATGCTGATATGGCACGTGGACTGGAATGAGAGCGTCTTCGAGCAGAACATCGTCAACAACCGCTCCACCCATCAGTATGTGCACCTGAAGAAGGCCAACAACCTCCATAGCGTGACACGCCACGATGAGAACCTTCTTGCCGGCTGGGCATGGCCCGGTACCACCGGCGCAACTGAGTTCACCGCCTCCACGCAGCCTGCCTTCAAGTCATGGGCCGAGAAGGACATCAATCTCCCCATCACGGACATACGCGAAGAGGATGGCGTCATCTACTTCCTCGTTGACGGCGGTGTCGGCATTTTCGGTATCCCGACCGCCCTCGCTCCCGAAAAGGACGAAATCGGCTCTGACTGGTTTGTGGCCAAGTGGGAACCCATCGATATTGCCACCGAGTATCTCCTGACGGTTAAGACCGCCGACAAGGGTGGCGACCCCTTCGAGGTTATCGCCGACATGGGTTCTTCTTACACCTTCGCGCTCCCTGCGGGCTGGAAGGCTTCGGAAGAACAGATGTACTCAACAAACGGCGCGTTCGGCGCGGCCCGTCCCTCATTCAAGATGGATACCGACAACACGTGGCTCCTCACGGAGGCCTTTAAGGCTGATATCGAAGAGGTATCATTCTGGTGCAAGGGTATCCAGAGCGTCAACTCAACCCTCGACGTAATGGGTATCGCTGAAGACGGTTCTGAGGTGAAGATTAAATCCTACATTCCGACCGCCAATAAAGCTGAAACCGTTGTCATCGACGAAATCCCCGAAGGCATCAAGCAGGTGAAGTTCATCTGGCACAAAGGTGAAGGCACTCTTGCCCTCGACGACGTGAAGATTGCGAGATATGGTCTCCCCTCCGAAATTGTAGAAGGCTACGACCGCCTCTCGACCGGAGCGGCAACCTCTCACAAAGTCACCGGTCTCTCGAATGATACCGATTATATCTTCTACGTCGAAGCTACCGACGGTGAAGAGATCTCGCACCCCTCGAAGGGAATGAAGGTGAGTCTCTCGGACTCGAACGTCAAGGTAGAGATAGTAGACGAAACCATGATAGTTGTTTCCGGACACACCATCACCGCCTCGGCTCCCGTCAGCATCTACGACCTCTCCGGAGCGGTGCTCGCCACCGACGTCACCACCCACACCGTGGCAGCCCCCGGTCTCTACCTTGTCCGCACAGCGGCCAAGACCCACAAGCTCATCGTCCGCTAAACCCTGAGGGTTACGGCCAACGTCAACCCTTAAGCCCGTGGGCATAACATTAACCGTTTAGCCCTTAGGCCTAAGATAAACATCAACCGTTCAACCAGTAGGGTTACGACCATATTAAGACCCCGTTTCAGAGGAATGTCTTCTGAGATGGGGTCTTAAACGTTAAAAAAATTAGCCAAGGTTAAATACCGGAGAGGGGTCAACCTTAAGAGGGGAGCGCACGTTTTACAGATACAAAAGCAAGAACGAAAGCAATATGGTTAGCGTTCAAGGTATCGTGAGATAGGTTGTACGCGGTTTTAAGTTTAGTTAGATATAGTTTATAGTGGAATCGTGAGAGAGGGTCGCAGCAGATGCGGCTCTCTTCTTGCGTATCAGTGGGTTAGCCCTGTTTAATTGTTTGATAATTTGATTGTTAACATCGCCTTTTCAGGCCAAAGAAAACCGAATTTTAGGCTAATTAGGAGGAAATAAGACGCATTATGAGGAACCAATTTTTGTCGAAATTTTGTCGAAAAAGTGCCGTTTTTGTCGAAATCGTGTCGAAATTTTAGCCCATTTACGCACTTTTAGTTAATGAATGTTAATAGCGGTTTTGAGGCGTATTTCTGGGATCTCGATGACTTGGCATTGGCAGGTTGTTAAAGACCGGCTCAAAGGTCGAATTTCTTCATCTGGTCGCTTCGGGTGGAATCGATGATGTCGATGTAGGGTTTCATCGCTGAGTAGGCCGAGTGACCGGTCCACTTCATGACGATCTGCGGAGGTATGCCCATAGAGAGGGCGAGCACGACAAACGTACGCCGGCCGACATGGCTCGACAGGAGCTCGTACTTGGGCGCTATCTCGTCAAGGCGTCTGCCGGCCACCATGCGGCTGTAGGGGATAGGTTCGTCGAAACAGAGCTGCTCCCCGATGCACTTGATCCAGTAGTTGACCTCGTTGAGCGTGATGGACCGGAAGACCTTCTGCCCGGGGTTAGTTTCGCGCAGCTTGTCGAGAATTGCCCGCGAGTGGGAGTTGAGGTCGATGACTAACGGCTTGCGGGTCTTCTTGGCCACGAGGTAAATCGCCTTGGACTTGACCGCCGTCCATGTCAGCTCCATTGCATCCGAAAACCTGAGGCCGGTGTAGGAGCAAAACACAATCAGGTCCCTCACGCGGTCCTGGATCGAGTCAGCCGGGAACGGAGCCTTCTCCAACGTTTCGAGTTCCTCGCGGGTCAGGTAAATTACCGGTTTGGGGATTGTCTTGATTCTTGGCTTGGTGATGTCGTCGACGCTGATGTCGAGGAGCTTTTTCGAGACGCACCACTTCAAGAACCACCCCAGGACGGCGCAATGCTTGAGGATGGTCGAGTTTGCGTAACCCTTCAGCGAAGCTGTCTCCCGATGGCTGAAGGTCTGCTTCTGCTGCCACGTGACAAAGTCCTGGATAAACTGCTCGTTGATGTCCTCGAATGTCAGACGCGGTCTGAAACGTTTGAGGATGTTGCGAACCGTGATGACGCTCTTCAGCGTGTTGTCTGACCACTCTCGTGCTGCCTGTTCCTCACGGATGTAGGCGTCGTAAGCGCCCCAGATGCTATCTTTCGCTGGATCTCCGGAGATTAATTTCCCGACTTCCTCAGCAGTAGGGCAGAGGCCTTTGAGTGAGTAATTCAGGAACAAGCGTTTGATTTTGAGTTCGAGTTCGTCGAGAGCGAGGTTGATGACATCGGCGCGAAACTCCCCATGACGTGAACCGTTGACACATCGTCGCCCGTCGAAATATGTTTTGTTTACCTGTATCCCGAGGCCTCGCCGTATGCTTTTGCGCCTCCAAGCAATTCGTATCTTGAGTGTATCGTGGTCAACGGTATAACCGATTTTGTAACTTGTCGTTTTCATATCGTAATGCAGAATGGGTCTATTTGTAACAGAAACGGCCCTCTCGCTGAGTTTTACAGCTCGGCTGAGGGATTAATCATTTGAAAAATTTAAATGCGTCAGAACGCAAATTTTAAGGATGAAGAAATGCCGGTCTGAGAATTATTTTCTATCTTTGCAGCGTAACAAGGACAAAAGATATGCTTAAAAGACTTAAAAGACAGATACTTGTGTGGCGTTATAGGAGGTTGTATGAGAAACTTTTCTGGCACTATGCGCAGCGGTACACGGAGGTGGATGACGCGTGTGTCGCCGCCTCAAACGCCTTTCTTTGGCTCACGATGTATGAGTGGGAGAAGTGGGCTCCTGAGAATCTGCCGATATTTCCACCCAGGAACCGCTGAGTGGGTTCTTAGGTCTCTTCCTTTGGAGGCTCTTCCTCGCTGATTCCGTTCGGTTCTGACCGTCGGTTTTAAGCTGTGCGGTAGGATATACGAGCGGGACGGATAATGTCACCCCCCAGCTCGTTCTGTAACTCGGTTATGTCGATGACTGCTGACAGTCTCAGAACTTAGAGAAAGATTTCCCAGTCCTTGAGGCCCTTCTTTTTCGCATCCTTGAGTCGCTCCATGTAGCGGTGGAACGCTTCATTGTCCTCGAACAACGGGACCCTCGATTTGTGGGCGTCGAATATCTGTTGTTTCTCTTCGTCGGTCAGTTCGATTTTCGCGTCGTCGTGCAGCTTGTTCCAGTACTCCTCCAGGAAATAAATCGGGTTGCTCTGTGCACGGTGTAACTCCTTAAGAAAGTCGTTGATGTGTTGGTTTTTGGTGTTCATTAAAGTATCGTGTTTTCGATTATTGGTTTGAGCGTGGATGTGGCAATAGTCAACTATGGCTGACTATCGCATTATTACTCTTTTTTAATGACGTTATTGTTCTGGTCAATCCATATTTTCTTAGCCCCTTTTGTTTTCCGCATAATCTTAGCTGTGGTGAATAGTGACTGGATAAAAACAAAAAGGAAGAAGACTCCAACCCCTATGAGAAAACACCAAATTTTGTGCAGAGTCGTGAACTCATCAAGCATTCCGCCGACAAGTCCAATTATTATTGCAGGTACGATCCACTTCATAACGAGTGCCTCTGATTTGACCAGATAAGAGAGGAAAGCATTAAGATACCTTATCCTTTGTTTCAGATGAAGGATTGAATCTCTCCTTTAGTTTTCCAGCTACAAAACCGGAAGCCGAAATAGCCGCGCCTAAGACGATAAGCATTAGAAAGTTGCCTCCAGTGTTGAGGGCGGCGATAATGAAGGTTCCGGCCATAATGACGCAGATGAATGTGGCAGCGATGATTAGGTAGTAAAGTAGTTTTTTCATTTTCTTGATTGATTGGATAGGGAGCTAATATTATCATTAGCTCCCCCTTTGTTGTCGGTTTATTTTAGTATTTTATTTAGAAATTCTTCTCGTTGAAGTGCTCCACGATATTCTTGATACCTTCTCCACTCGTTGGGGTTGTCTATTTGCTTGAAGATCTCAACAAACTTACTTTCTGAAGCTGCGCTGTGAACGCCATGCTTTTCTATGAACTGCTGATACTCGTTGTATAGACGTTCATAGTGTCTATAACGTTTGACACTCATACGCAAGTTTGTTGCGATTTGAACATCTGGATCCTTTAAAGCTTTTACTGACATATATATCCAGTAAATTACGAATCCCAGCACTACAGTGCCAATTCCATACAAAATACTCATTGGTTTTAATCTTTTAGTTTGTGTCTATCTGTGATATTGGGTTCCACTCGATTAAAATCATTTGACTGAAACACATAACATCACCCTATACATAGCTCTGATTGAGCGCATTGGCACATCGAACGGAGCATAACGTCCAGACGGATTGAGTGATACGCAGCGCACGTAGCCTTCTTTCTCAGACTCGTTGACAACCTTAATAATCAATCCGTTGGTCGTATCCAAAACGAACACGTTTCCCCACGCTATAAACTCCCCTGGGTCGATTCTTCTGACATATACTTTCGAACCGTTAGGATACTCAGGCTCCATAGAGTCACCGCACACAGGAACAACCCAATCGACGTCCGCGATAGGGGAGACGACTTTCTCGCAATCCTCTTTGCTGACACCTCCTTCATCGAAGCCAATCAGGCTACCTCCCATTGCTGACATGGGGACGAGGTACGACACAAACCGGTCCGGGATCTCTACCTCACGGGCAGAATCTGAATCAACTTGAGTCCTTACTTTTTCCTTTAGCATTTCCCCTTCTCCTGTTAGTAGCCACTGTACATCGAGGTCGCAGTTGTCCTCGATGCGCCTTAGGGTCTGTGGCTTTGTAGATTGGCTTATTCTGCCAAGCACACCATTCCCTAAACCACATTGTCTTTCTAACTCTCTTGCTGACAATTTTTTATATGTCAGATATTCCTTTAAACGAGACATGATAGTCATAGGTAAATAATTTAACTAATGTTAATTAAATGTTAAATATAGATATAAATGTAGATTCTTGTAGATTTATAACTTACCTTTGCACCCGTAAAGTTACAAACACTCAAAGAAACAAACAAGTAAACCCA
>CAZUAK010000033.1:0-16995 GCA_964618395.1 uncultured Sangeribacter sp. | reverse complement strand
CCAGAGTGTCGGCGAGCTGCTGGAGAAGGTCGAAATTCTCCTTGCTGCCTACGCCATAACCGCCGCAGACGATGATTGGCGAACCCTTCAGGTTTACTTTTGACTTCTCAACGTGACGGTCGATGATGTCGATAACGAAGTCTTCGGGGTTGGTGTATTTCTCCACGTCGAGGTCAACGACTTCGCCATGATAGTTCGAGTCGCGGACCTCTTTCTTCATCACGCCCTCGCGCACGGTCGCCATCTGGGGACGGTGGTCGGGGTTGACGATGGTGGCAACGATGTTGCCGCCGAAGGCGGGACGGATCTGATAGAGGAGGTCCTTGTATTCCTTACCGGAGCGGGCGTCGGTATAGTCGCCGATTTCGAGCGACGTACAGTCGGCTGTCAGACCGCTGTGGAGGGCTGAGGATACGCGGGGACCGAGGTCACGGCCGATGGATGTCGCGCCCATGAAGGCGATGCGGGGTTCTATCTCCTTGAAGAGATTGATGAGGATAGAGGCGTGGGGAAGCGAGGTGTAAGGGTACAGACGCTTGCTTTCCACCTTATAAAGACGGTCAACGCCATAGGGCATTACCTGCTTTTCAATATCCTTGAGGTTATCGCCGGCAACGACCGCTTCGAGCTTGATTCCCAGTTTATCGGCGAGTTGACGGCCTTTTGTCAGGAGTTCAAGGCTCACGTCGGCAACCTTGCCGTCTTCGTATTCGCAATATACGATAAGATTATTCTTGTCTGCCATTGTTAGATTGGTTTGAGACGGCATCAGCCGATAGTGTGGTTCGCGATAAGTTCCTTGACGAGGTCTTCGAGAGCTTCGTCGGTATTCTCGATTTTACGAGCCTCCTTTGCGGTGAAGACCACAGACTCGATGCCTTTAACTTTTGTGGGAGAGCCGGCGAGACCGCACTGGTTGAGGTCGGCCTCCACAGTCTGGGCGTTCCACTCCCCTATCTCGAGGTACGGACGCTTTTCGATAAAGGCCTTTTTAGCCTCGTCGTTTGCGACTTCTGACGGAACCGCAGCATATTTGTATTTCTGAAGCGACTTGGCGTTTCTGGGGCGGCAGTCGGCGGCAGAGCCGTTGACGGTGACAACCATCGGCATGGGACCTTCTACGGTCTCGACGCCGCTTTCGATTCTGCGTTTTACACGCACCTTACCGTTCTCGGCACTGAGAATCTCCTCAGCGTATGTGATTTGAGGAAGATTGAGTTTCTCAGCTACCTGGGGGCCTACCTGGGCGGTGTCGCCGTCGATTGCCTGGCGGCCGCCGAGGATAAGGTCGAAGTCTCCGATTTTACGGATAGCGGCAGAAAGCGCATAAGAAGTAGCGAGGGTGTCAGCACCGGCAAACGCGCGGTCAGAAAGCACGATGCCCTTGTCGGCGCCGCGATAGAGTGCTTCGCGTACTACCTCTGCGGCGCGAGCGGGACCCATCGTGAGCAGTGTGACGGTGGTGCCGGGATATTTCTCCTTCAAGGCCAGAGCCTGTTCGAGAGCGTTGAGGTCTTCCGGGTTGAAAATCGCGGGCAGAGCGGCACGGTTGACCGTTCCGTCTTCCTTCATGGCGTCTTTTCCGACATTTCTTGTATCAGGTACCTGCTTTGCAAGCACTATGATATTCAAACTCATCTTGTCGTAATTTATTTTAGATTTAAATTTTTACAATTAAATACGGCAAAGGACTATAATATAGACCTTTAAGAAGCCGTTCTTAAACCGGCGACTGTTCTCGCCGTCCCCTATCAGCGAGCAAAGATAGTAAAAATATTTGAATAAGTGAGAATTATCGCTAAATTTGTATCGCCGAATTTGCGGAGCCCTGTTTTTGTCTTCCGTCAAACACGGTATCTAACGTATATGAAAAGACTCAAAACTACAGCTTTTTTATTCTCCATACTCTCACTCTGCGGAGGCCTCACGATGGCCGGTGAAGACATCCCGTCGTTGATAGCTTCCGGAAAGCTTGACGAAGCTGCCGCCCTCCTTAAAGATTCGAAAGAGCCCTCCCGTTTCCTATGGTCCGGACGGATAGCTTTCCTCAATTATGATTTCGATGAAGCCCAACGGTTATACGGCCAATATAAAAAGGCCCTCGGAAAAGGGTCTGCCTTACCCGAGACAGAGGAGTTTAACCGACAGTTGAAACTCGCCGAGCAGGCCCTGGAATCTGTAGCAGAGATAGAGGTCATTGACTCCATAACCGTTCCCTCGTCTTCTTTCTTAAGTGCCTTCCGTCTGCCGGCGAGTGCCGGCCGCCTTGGAGAGCCGGACCAGATTCCTGTTCCTGGACGAGGCGAGATAGCCTCATCCGTTTTTTTCAACGAGCGCGGGGACTTCGCCATCTGGGCGGAGCCGGACACAACCGGAGTATACCGTATCACGGAGGCGACACGGCTTGTAGACGGTTCGTGGTCCGACCCTCGCATGGCTCCGGAGATGCTCAACAACGGAGGCGATGCCGATTATCCTTTCATGTGTGCTGACGGAACCACCCTATATTACTCCGCTGACGGAGACGACTCACTCGGCGGACTCGACATTTATCTGGCTACCAGAGACGCGCAGGACGGGACATACCTGAAACCGAGAAATGTCGGGATGCCTTTCAATTCTCCATACGACGATTACATGATGGTCATAGACGAAGAGAACGGTATCGGATGGTGGGCCACCGACCGCAACCGCCTGGGCGATAAAGTCACCATATATGTATATAAACTTTCCGAATCGAGGACAAACGTAGACAGCGAAGACGAAAATCTGATAGAGCTGGCACGATTGAGCGACATATCGATGACACAGGATGAGGAAACCGACTACACCTCATTGAAAAGGTCAATCGCCGGCATTCAGCAGATGCGCCCGGCGAAGCCCAAGGATTTCAGCTTCTACATGCCGGGACGCGGACTTCTGACGAGTTATGGTGACTTGAGGACATCAGAAGGCCGGAGCCTCATGAAAGAGTATCAGGCTGCTGTCAAGGAGTCGGAAGCGGAGTCGGCACGTCTGCGAGAGCTGAGACGCAAGTACAGTGAAGCCGTCGGAGCCGGTGGCCGCGAGGCCCTGTCGGGTGAGATTCTGTCTCTGGAAAAGAAAGAAAAAGCAACGCGACAGAACCTTAAGAACCTCAAGAACCGTTTGATAAAAGCTGAACGAAGATTAAGTAACTCTTAAAAATCATTTATCTCTAATTTTAAGTTAGATGATATTTTTAGGAGTGACCAAATAAACCAACATCATGATTTCTTTTGCTATAGCATTATTGCTTCTTATTGTCGGCTACTTCACCTACGGAAAATATGTAGCCGGCGTGTTCGGAGTCGATCCGTCGCGTCCGACACCCGTTAAGACAATGGCTGACGGAGTCGACTACGTCGAGCTCCCTTCCTGGAAGGTGTTCCTCATCCAGTTTCTGAATATCGCCGGACTCGGTCCGATATTCGGAGCCATCATGGGTGTGATGTACGGCCCGGCAGCCTTTTTATGGATTGTTTTCGGATCCATATTCGGAGGTGCCGTTCATGATTACCTTTCCGGAATGTTATCCCTGCGCCGTGCCGGAGCCTCCCTCCCCGAACTCGTGGGCGGCGAACTGGGAACCCGCGTGAAGATGGTCATGAGGGTCTTCGCCCTCGTGCTGATGGTCCTTGTCGGTGCCGTTTTCGTTTATAATCCGGCGGACCTGCTGGCGATGCTGACTCCCGAGTCTTTCGACCGCATATTCTGGATTGTCGTCATCTTCGCCTACTACATGCTGGCGACCCTTCTGCCGATAGACAAGCTCATCGGCAAGCTCTATCCCCTTTTCGGCATCGCCCTCCTCTTCATGGCTGTCGGCATACTGGTCATGCTCTTTGTGCATCATGATGCGGTGCCGGAGATGTGGGAAGGTTTCTACAACCATAAGGAGGATCCGCAGGCCAACCCCATCTTCCCGATGATGTTCGTTTCCATCGCGTGCGGCGCCATCTCCGGATTCCACGCTACCCAGTCCCCGATGATGGCCCGTTGTCTCAATAACGAGTCACACGGTCGACCCATATTCTACGGGGCGATGATAACGGAGGGCATCGTGGCACTCATCTGGGCGGCAGCAGCCGTTGCCTTCACCGGAGGCTATGACGGCCTTCAATCATATCTTGGAGGTGCTTCGCCCGCAATCCTTGTTAACGATGTGTCGAAATCCTGGCTCGGCACCTTCGGCGGAATCCTGGCTGTATTGGGCGTCATCGCAGCCCCCATCACTTCGGGTGACACCGCCCTGCGCTCCGCGCGTCTGATAGCAGCCGACTTCATGGGCATAGAGCAGAAGAAACTCATGAAGCGCCTGATGGTCTCCGTGCCCTTGTTTGTATGCTGTTTCATCATCATGCTGTTGCCTTATGACGCTTTGTGGAGATATTTCGCGTGGTGCAACCAGGTGTTGAGCGTCTTCACACTCTGGACACTGAGCGTATACCTCGCCCGACACAACCGTCAGAGCTGGATGACAGTGCTCCCCGCCATGTTCATGACAGCCGTGACCGTGACCTACATCTTCTTTGCCCCCGAGGGTTTCGGGGTGCTTCTGCAAGACAGTCTGGGTATCGGAACGGCTTATTCCCTGTCAGTTGTCATCGGTGTGCTGACCGCACTTTCATTCGCTACCCTCTTCTATCGCTGGAAACGCTCCCTGAACCCGGATTTGACCCTTACCGATTGACGTCTCAATCATAATACGGATAAAATAATAAGTCGGAACGCCACTCAGGCATTCCGACTTATTATTTTATGTCATATCCGACTGAATTGTAAGATACAGCCGACTTAATTTTACGGTACGGGTACTGCTTCGTCCACGGTCTCCGGTTGGTCAACCGTGATGGGTGTGATCTGATATGGATGGAGGACCGCCTCCTCTACCGCTTCGCGGCAAATCCTGCCCTCTTCGACCGTCATGCCGGCGGGGAGGAATGTTGAGAGGGTGAAGGGTTGTTTAAACAGCACCTCAAACCATGTGCAGGCTGCGATATAGCGCCCCACCTTTTTATCGAGGTGGAAACCGTCCCTTGTCAGGTCATCGCCGAGAATTGACGTGCGGGCATTCTGAATAGCCGTTCCCACAGGTATCAAGGCTCTCAGCTGCGGATTGGCCGCGAGTACCTTTTTTGTACACTCCACGATTGACGTGTACATTTTCATTTGATCTTTCCCGTAAGTCTTGAAGGCTTCGTGAGTGGAGTTGGGAGCGTAGGCCCAGGTCTGGTGCCAATAAAACACCGGATGAGGCCCGACAATCTGCCGGACCCTCTTTATAAGTTCCGGAAGCCTGCGGTAGGCCTTCCAGACACCTGAGTAGGCACTCCCCTGCTGGAAGGTGATGATATCCCAGTCCTCGTCCATCAAGGCTGTCGCGAGGGTGCAGTGCTCATGTCGCTCCACATGTCCGCCGATGCTTATCTTGCGATAGCTGTAGACAGGCATATTGTTCGTGAGATGCTCCCGATGCTGCTCAACCGAGCACCCGGGGAAGTAAAGGTTGCATATCAGCAGGTCGTGACCGCTGACCATGGCCATTTGGCTCAGGTACTCCTCTGTTGCATCTTCGGAGAAACTGTTTCCGATAGCAAGCACTTTCAAGGGAGAAGCTCCCAGAGCGCTCAAGGTTACGGAAAGGAGCAGTATAAAAAGTTGAACGCGAAGTTTCATCGGCGTATGTTTTGGTTTGTAGTGAGTGGTTAGGTCGTGTAAATTTCGAGGAGGTTATTCAGCGTTAACGACTCGTCCTTTGTCCGGAGTCCAGCAAGTTTGGCCACGTGACCTATCAGCCTCTCGGGACTGAATTCATTTCTTAGGACCGCCATGCTTAGTGAACCGTCTCGTTTTGACAGCCTCACTCCCGCCTCGTTTGTCAGAAGTGGGAAGTGCGCAAATTCCGGGACCGAGAAACCGAGAAGCCGGTAGAGGTATATCTGCTGGGCGGTCGAGAGGAGCAGGTCGTTTCCGCGAACCACTTCCGTGACTCCCATCAAGGCGTCGTCCACGACAACTGCCAACTGATATGCCCAGGCACCGTCGGCTCTCCTCAGGATGAAGTCTCCGCAATCGCGCGCGAGATTGAAGCTCTGTTTGCCGGCTATCCGGTCCTCGAACCTTATTTCCTCATCTGTTACGAAGAGTCTCGTTGACCGAACGGCCCGTTCTTCTGTTTCCCCGTCACGGTAGAATTTCCCTCCGAGCCGTACCGGTCTGCAGACACCGGAATAGACAACCCTCCCGTCAGACTGGTGGGGAGCCTGGGTGGCCATGATGTCCGCGCGTGTACAGTAGCAGGGATATGTCAACCCCTTATCCGAAAGAATGTCGAGATAACGTGAGTATATCTCGCTCCGACGGCTTTGCGAGTAGGGACCGTTCGGACCTTTGTCGTCCGTTCCTCCTTCATCCCATTCGAGACCGAGCCAGAGTAAATCCTCCTCAATCTGACGGGCGTACTCGGGTCGCGAACGCTGAGGGTCCAGATCCTCGATGCGCAACAGCCACTCTCCCCCTTTTGATTTGGCGGACAGCCACGACATGAGCGCGGCGTAGATGTTTCCGAGATGCATCCTCCCCGAAGGTGACGGAGCGAAACGTCCCTTAACCATTATAGTTTTCCTTTTAGGGAACACATTTTCAATAGGGCCCCAGATCAATCCTCACCCTGGTCGGCGACCTCTTTCGGGAGTGTGGCGTGAAGCAGTGCCCAGCCAAGGACTCCTGCAAGCAGCGAGCCGATAAGGATGCCGAGTTTCGAGTCATTGAGCAATTCGGACATATACGGGTCTCCGGTGCCGAAAGAGAGGTTGGCGATAAAGAGCGAGACAGTGAAACCGATACCGCCGAGGACAGACACGGCAGCCATCTGTTTCCAGTTGCAACCTTCGGGAATCGGCGCCCAGCCTAACTTCACGCAAATCCAGCTGAAAGTAAAGATACCGATGAATTTACCCAACACGAGACCGAGAATGATGGCGAGGCTGACACCGCTGACAATCGCCGAGGCCTCCATGTCACCGAAGTATATGCCGGCGTTGGCGAAGGCAAAGAGGGGGACGATCATGTAATTCACCACAGGGTGAAGCGTGTCTTCAAGGTCCTGGAGAGGAGATATCACCTTGTCTGAAGCTGACTCAATCTCTTTCAGCCAGTTCATCTGGTCGTGGGTGAGGATAGTGCGAGAGTTCAGTTTCTTGTCATCCTCTTTGTCGAAGTGCGAGATGTTGTCGCGGATGGTGGCGATGAACTTTCGGGGCGCGGTCACAGGCTTGGCCGGTACGCAGAACGCAACGAGTACTCCGGCGATGGTCGGGTGGATTCCGGCGTTCAGGAAGAGGAACCACACGATGGTGCCCAGTCCGATATAGAAAATCTTTGTCTTGATGCCGAGTCGGTCGCCTAAGAAAAGGAGAACCAGCAGGCCGGCGGCAATGAGCAGCATCTCGTAGTTGATGTGTGAGGAATAGAAGATAGCTATCACAAGGATACCGCCTATGTCATCGACGACGGCAAGTGTGGTGAGGAAAATCTTCAGGGAGATGGGCACACGTTTACCCAACATTGCCAGCACACCGAGCGAGAAGGCGATGTCGGTAGCCATAGGGATTGCAGCGCCGCCGATATAATCCTTGCCGTGTCCGATGAGGAAGAAGATGAGTACCGGGACCCCCATGCCTCCGATGGCAGCAATGACCGGAAGCAGGGCCTGACGGAATGATGACAGGTGGCCCACGAGTACCTCGCGCTTAATTTCCAGGCCCACGGAGAAGAAGAAAATAGCCATGAGCGCGTCGTTGATGAAGGCCATCACAGACATGGCGTGTCCGTTGTGGCTGAAGAGGTTGAAGGACCCGATCTGCAATGCCAGGGGATGTGTCCAGAGGCCGTTGTAAAAATCATGTGTGAACGGCAGGTTCACCACAAGCAGTGCGAGGACAGTGGCGAATATAAGGACATTGCCTCCGTTCGCATAGTTCTTGAGGGTTTTCCTCATCGTATATAGTACTTTCGACATGGCGCGGTGTTTTTTTCGCGTTAATATATTAATTCTGATTTGAAGCAGCGTTAGACGAACTGTCAGTCTGGGCTTTATTGTCCGGGTTGCTTTCGGTATTATTACCCGGGTTATTATCTGTATTATTATCCGGGGTTTTATCGGCCTTGGTTTCCGAACCGTGGTCTTTCTTCACGTCGGGCGTGTCCACCGGTTTGAGGATGGCCGACATGCCTTCTTCATTATGTTTCTGAATCAGGTTTGTAACGTATACCGTAAAGATAGGGAACATCATCATGCCGAGCGCTGCGAGCAGCACGGAGAGCACCCGGCCGACCAATGTCACGGCAATGATGTTTGAACCGACGGTCGTTGCGTCCATGAAGGCCCACCACAATGCGTCGCTGTACGTGACAACAAGCGGATTCACATTCTGTTCGCAGACATAGAACACAAGCGAGCCAAAATAGATGGTGGCCACGAGTGTCACGAGATAGGACAGGAAGAGGCTCGTAGCCCGGTTGTAGGTAAACCAACCCATGACTATCGCCAGTGCATAGCCGCCGCGCACAAGCGGGATGAACCTTATCCAGTATTCTGTCTGTGCCGAAAACTGAATATTGAAATAGTGGAAGATATTAAGATAAGGGATGGAGACGAGGAAGAAAAGGAAGTGAGAGAGCAGGTATGACCATTTCTTCTCCGCCATGAACCACTCTATGAAGAAGTCTGCAAGGAAAACTATGCAGATCCAGAACTGAAACTTGAGGAAGCGCGGCTGGATGGAGAAGTTGATATCCTTGAAGGTATCTATGGATATGCTGACCAGCAGAAAGATTGACAGTATGAGGACGATGATGTGGAGAGTATCATAGATCCACGGTTCACCCTTTCTGAAAGGATAGTGTGGATCTTTCTTTTCAAATATCTTTTTTAGAAACATGGCATCATTAAGTTTAGTGATATTTCACTATTTTAACACAAAAACCGTCATATTAGTTTTTCCCCTTGACTGTTGAACTGAATTTGAAGGATAAACGTTAAAATAGGTAAATGACAAGGTTAAAATTGGTAAAATAACTTCTATATGGCTACTAATTACAGTTTTGCTCAGATAGTAAAGGAGCTTCCGCGCACCACTGCCCGCGGAGTCGGTCAAGTCATGTTCCAGGACAACGCCTGGACAGGTCTGCTTTTTCTCATAGGTATTTTCTGGGGCGCGTATGCTGAGGGAATGCCGGCCGTCGCCTGGGGCGCGCTCGTCGGAGTGGTGGTCTCAACCCTGACAGGTTACTTCTTAGGCCTCTCGGACGACAATGGAGCGCAGGGCCTCTGGGGCTTCAACGGCGTTCTTGTCGGCTGTGCCTTCCCCACCTTCATGGGCGACACTATATGGATGTGGCTCGGGCTCATTCTCGCCTCGGCCATGACCACATGGGTCCGCACCGGACTGAACAACATTTTCGGTAAATGGGGAGTGTCATCATTCACCTTCCCGTTCGTGATGACGACCTGGTTCTTCCTTCTCGCAGCCCGCCAGTTCAACGGAATGCCTCCCACATTCGAAGATAAGCCGGAGATCCTCTACTCTGTCAACGACTCCATCAACCTCGGTTTCGGTGACCTGGTAGTTTATTGGCTCAAAGGTGTGGCTCAGGTGTTCCTTATCAACAACTGGGTGACCGGCATCTTCTTCCTCGTTGCCCTTGCCGTTAGCTCATGGCGAGCATCGCTTTGGGCTGCACTCGCTTCGGCAATCGCACTGTTCACTGGCCTTGTATATAAGGCTCCCGGAGCCGCCGTTGCCGACGGACTTTACGGTTTCTCCGCCGTCCTGACCGGTATCGCGCTGGGCGCAACTTTCTGTAACTTCAGCTGGAAGTCAGCCATCTGGGCAGTTCTCGGCATTATCGCCACTGTCTTTATCCAGGCAGGTATGAACTCACTGTTCGAACCCATCGGTATGGCGACTTTGACCGGTCCCTTCTGTATCGGTACATGGATCTTCCTGATTCCGGGTTATAAAATGTTTGCTCCGAAAACAAATTGATGCAGATGGCACAATATACTGTTTCAAACATGCCGTTCGGGTGGCGCCACGTATGGATAGTATCCGTGGCGTCACTCGGCCAGCTTATAGGCACGGCCCTCGCGACTGTCGTCGGCATCATCATCCCGATGCTGCAGATCATAACGCATCCCGACCTCCCCTCCTGGCTTCAAGGCCTTTTGGGTGCAGCCGACCTGATAGGTATAGCGATAGGCGCAGTGATTCTCGGAAAGCTGTCCGACCGTTGGGGTTATCTTCTCTTCTTCCGTATCTGTCCGGCCATGATGCTGGTTTTCTCCCTCATCGCCATCTTCGTGCCGAACGTCGTGGTCTTGCTGATTTGCCTGTTCCTTATCGGTTTTGCCATCGGAGGCGAATATAGCCTGGATTCGGATTATATCTCCGAGCTTATGCCGACCAAGTGGGCCTCCACTATGGTGGGTGTGGCAAAGACGGCAAGTGCGCTGGGAAACATAGTCTACGCCGGACTCTGTTACCTCATCATCATGCACTGGAAGGAGGCCGACATCTGGCCGCGCCTTATGTGGCTTATCGCTGTGACCTCTGCCGTGATGCTGGTTTCGCGCATATACTTTGCCGGCAGTCCGAAATGGCTTCTGGAGAAGGGACGTGTGGCGGAGGCTCAAAAGGCTGTTAAGTTCTTCCTTGGCGACAATGTCAGCCTCAGCGAGCAAAGCATAGCGAAGGCCGAGGCGGCGGCCAAGGCAGAGGCTACAAAACAGAAAACAGAGAAGAACCAGTCACTTTGGACATTCCTCAAACAGAATCCGCTCCAGGTCGTGCTCAGCGGCATTCCCTGGGCCTGTGAGGGACTGGGAGTCTACGGCATCGGCATCTTCCTCCCCATGCTCGTGATGGCCCTCGGTCTTGAACACTTCACCCCCGGCGAGGCTCAGATCCTTCATGTGGCCTCTTCGGTTGAGATAACTTTCTGGATATCCTGTCTCATTCTTCCGGGCTTCCTCATCGGTCTGTTGCTGTTGAGAAAGGTCTATGACGTGAAGCTGCTGTATGTCGGCTTCTTTGTGAGTGCAGCTGCGCTGCTGGTCCTTATGTTCGGTTATCAGTACAAGTGGGCCGCTTGGGTATCCATCACCGCCTTCATGGTCTTCGAGCTCTTCCTGAACATGGGGCCTCACCTCGTGACATACGTCCTTCCTCCTCAGATATATCCGGTTTCAACCCGTAGTCTGGGCTCCGGTGTAGCAGCCTGTATCGGTAAGGTCGGCGCTGTTCTCGCCGTGTTCTTCATACCGGTCCTTCTTGAGGCCGGCGGTGTCACCTTGGTGATGATAGTCTCGGCAGCAGTCATGTTGCTCGGTGGCGTGGTGACGCTTTGGGTCGGTCCGAAGGTGCTCCCGAAAAAGAAAGAATTGTCCGGAGAGTAAACTTTAGATAGATTTGAACAGCTACTTAAAATCAAAAGCATCTGCTGAATCCTCTTATTGAGAAAGATTCAGCAGATGTTTTTTGTAGGAGCAATAATAAGAATTTGTGTAAATTTACGCTTACAGGATCCTGAGTCAGAACTTGGAGGCCCGACGGTAAAGGTATATGCCGATGAGCAGATAGACTACATTGGGAATCTCCATCGCTATGCGGGGTGTGGTGAGGCCGGAAACCGCTAAGGAGCTGGTGACTGAGCTGAAAAGGATATAGCTGAAACTGAGAGCGAGTCCTATTCCGATATTAAGCCCCATGCCTCCCTTGACTTTTTTCGCTGAGAGCGACATGCCTATCAGCGTCAGGATGAAGGCGGCAGCTGTCGAGGCGTACCTCTTCTCCTTTTCAATTTCGAACTTCTGTATATTGGCCACACCGCGCATCTTTTGCCTGTCTATATAGGCTGAGAGCTGCGGAGTGGTCATTTTTTCGGCATCGTCGGCTGAGATGAGGAAATCGCGGGGTTCAATAGGAATGATGGTGTCAAGACTGGCCCCGGAGGTGATTTTCTCGGTCATACCGTTGAAGTCGCGTATCATGTAGTCCTGAAGGTGCCAGTGGTAGAGCTTCGTCGAGTCATACTCGGCTATGGTCGCCGTCATCCTTGAGACGAGTTCCTTGTCCTTAAACTTGTCCATGGAGAAGCGGCGTCCGCGTTTGGTGTCATTGTCGAAGTTGCCGATATACACCACCTCTCCCGGACGCGCCTGAAGCATGATATTGGTACCTGACGTGACGGCCTTATTCTTTACATATTTATTATAGTAGTTGATTCGGTTGATGTTGGTCGGCGGGATGATATAGTTGCTCAGGGCAAAGGTCAAGGCTGCGATGACGGCCGCTCCGACCATATACGGCCGCAGTAGCCGCGAAAAGCTCACGCCGCTGGCCATGATGGCGATTATCTCAGAATTGCCGGCAAGTTTGGTCGTAAAGAATATGACGGTTATGAATACAAACAGCGGCGACAGCTGATTGGCCATATAGGGAAGGAAGGAGCCGAAATAATCGAAGATCGTCTCCTTAAGCGGCGCCGTCAGGAAGGCGTCGAGCTTTTCGGTGACGGCGAACATGGAGATGATGGCCAGAAAGAGGACAGTGGCCATGATATATGTCCCGAGGAACTTCCCCAGGATGTATCGGTCAAGAATCGTCAGTATGTGAAAACGCCTCTCGCCTTTCTCTTTGCGGAAAGGCGAAAGGAGCTTGGGAGGTATGTTCAAAAGACGTTTTTTAAACGCAGCCTTAATCATTACCTGTAATTGAGACGTAGTTCTATGTATTTGAGACGTATGTCTATGTAGTTACCGGTTTTTTTACAGTCTTGAAGTCACCCTCTCCACCATTTCCGTCTTCCATGACTTGAAATCACCCTCGATGATATGCTTGCGGGCCTCTTTGACGAGCCACAGGTAGAAGGCGAGATTGTGGATGGAGGCAATCTGCATGGCCAACAGCTCGTTGCTGACGAACAGATGGCGCACGTATGCCTTGGAGTAAACTTCGTCGACGATGGATGCGCCACCCTCTTCAAGGGGAGAAAAGTCGTCGGCCCACTTACGGTTCTTCATGTTCATGATGCCGTTGCGGGTGAAGAGCATGCCGTTGCGTCCGTTTCTTGTAGGCATTACGCAGTCCATCATGTCGACACCGCGGTCTATGGCTTCGAGGATGTTGGCGGGAGTGCCGACACCCATAAGGTATCGGGGCTTGTCTGCGGGGAGTATTGCGTTGACGACTTCTATCATCTCATACATTTTCTCAGTCGGCTCGCCGACCGCCAGACCGCCGATGGCGTTTCCATCGGCACCAAGCGACGCAACATGGTGAGCCGCCT
This sequence comes from uncultured Sangeribacter sp., assembly GCA_964618395.1. Classification (GTDB taxonomy): domain Bacteria; phylum Bacteroidota; class Bacteroidia; order Bacteroidales; family Muribaculaceae; genus Lepagella. Next base: position 3,624 of record CAZUAK010000033.1, on the reverse strand, counting down.
CTCTGCGCAGTTCCGGATAGACGCACCCTTGGACGATGGGGAAAAAGGACTGGTCGTAGCCATAGAGGCCCTCGGTCTCCATATACTGCTTCCAGCCGCGGTCGAGCCACCGTTGGGTGAGTCCGAGGGATTTTTTTGCGTATGTATAATCCGCATCTCCCGGACAGCACTCATCGAGGGCCATCATTATGTCGGCACCGATTATACGCTCGATGTCGACAACCCCTTCGGGAGTGAAGAGATGTTTGGAGCCGTCTATGTGGCTCCTGAACCAGGCCCCCTCCTCTTTGAGCTTACGTATGGACGAAAGACTGAAGACCTGAAAGCCGCCGGAGTCCGTCAGTATGGGCTTCTCCCAGCCGATGAATTTGTGGAGACCTCCCGCGCGTTGGAGAATGTCGAGTCCGGGCCGCAGATAAAGATGGTAGGTATTGCCTAAGATTATCTGCGCCTTTATGTCGTCGCGAAGTTCTGAAAAGTGCACACCCTTCACGCTGCCGACCGTTCCGACGGGCATGAAGATGGGTGTCTCTACAGGACCATGGGCAGTAGTAATGAGACCGGCGCGAGCGTCGGTCTCAGGTGCGGTAGCTTGTAGCTTGAAGTTCATTTAGCAGCGTTCCGTTTCTTTGTCGTGTGGACAATCACTTTGTCGGAGCCGGAATGAGACCGTGCTTGCGGAAGACTTTTTCGATGGCTTCCAGAGAACGGGTAACCTGTTCCTTGGTGTGGGTTGCCATCAGTGAATAACGGATGAGGGTGTCTTCCGGAGCGACAGCCGGCGTCACGACCGGATTGACAAACACGCCCTCTTCGAGAAGGTCGTGGGTGATGGCGAACGTCTTATAGTCGTCGCGGATAAACAGCGGGATGATGGGGGTCGAAGTGTGTCCGATCTCGAGACCCATGTTGCGGAAGGACTCCAGGGCATAGTTGGTTATCTCCCAGAGGTGTGCCTGACGTTCGGGTTCGCTGAGCATGATGTCCAGCGCCGCGTTGGCCGCCGCCGTGGCCGCCGGTGTGATTGAGGCGGTGAAGATATAGGAGCGCGAGTGGTGACGGAGGAAGTTGGTGGTCTCCTTGTCTGTGGCGATGAATCCTCCCAGTGACGCGAAAGACTTTGAGAAAGTACCCATGATGAGGTCAACGTCGTCAGTCACTCCGAGATGGTGGCAGACACCGCGGCCCCCTTCTCCGAAGACACCGATGCCGTGAGCCTCGTCGGCCATCACCGAAGCGTTGTATTTTTTCGCCAGACGGGTAATCTCCTTCATGTTGGCCACGTCACCCTCCATAGAGAAGACGGTGTCGGTCACGATGAGTTTGACACCCTTGTCGCCACACTTGTCGAGCACCTCCTCGAGGCTCTCCATGTTGTTGTGCTTGTACTTCATCGGGCGGGAGAACGAGAGACGGCGCCCCTCGATGATGGAGGCGTGGTCCTGTTCGTCGCAGATTATGAAATCCTCGCGGCCCGTGAGGGTGGAGACAACACCGAGATTGGTTCCGAAACCGGTGCTGTAGATGATGACATCTTCCTTTCCTATGTAGTCGGCGATTTTTGCTTCGAGTTGTTTGTGGATGTCCAGCGTACCGTTAAGGAAGGGGGAGCCGGCCATACCGGTTCCATACTTGCGGGTAGCTTCAACGGCAGCCTCAATGACCTTAGGGTGATTCGTGAGACCCATGTAACTGTTCGAACCGAACATGAGTACCGGTTTTCCGTTCATCAACACTTCGGTATTCTGTTCGCTCGAAATCGGGCGGAAATAGGGATAGATCCCGGCGGCCTTCGCCTTTTGGGGGGCGTCGTAGGCGGCTAATTTTGCTCTTAATGGTTTCATAAATCGTTTGAGACAGGGTCTTAAAACCTTTTGGCCGGGAGCAGTGTTCCGTTTACTGAAAGAACATGCTGCTATGAGCTTTCGATCGCCTCAGAAGTGCGCCCGGAGTCTTTTAGTGTGCAAAGATAATGAAAAATATTGTAAGAAATCATAACTTGTTACAAAAAAATGCTGACCGAACTGACAAAAGGCATTTATGTCGATAAATTTGAGATGCTGCGCTCGCTTCTGATGGAGGACCGTAGCGTGCGCCGTTTCCAGGGAAACGCCGAGGTCGGGTATACCATCCCGGCCAATCTCGTGGGGCTCGTCAGATGGTGTGCCTCGGGCCGCAACGCCCAGCCTCTGAAGTACTCCGTCATCACCGCCCCTGAAGAACGGGCCCGACTCTTCCCCGCCCTTAAATGGGCCGGATACTACGAGGACTGGGACGGTCCGGAACCCGACGAGCGACCCACCGCTTATATAGTGCAGTTCCTTGACACGAAGATTTCGTCAAACTGTCTGTGTGACGACGGTCTCCAGCTTCAGGCCATAACTTTGGGCGCAACCTCCCTCGGCCTGGCCGGCTGCATAATCAAGAGCTTTAACGCCCAGACAGTGCGTGAGGTCTGCGGCGTTGACGCTGACGACCGGTTCAAACCCCTGTATGTTCTCGCCTTGGGTTATCCGAAAGAGAAAGTGCGCGTGGTCGACATGCCCTCAGGCACGGACGCCGACTTCAAGTACTACCGAGATGAGGAAGACAACCAGGTTGTGCCCAAACGGCCGGTTCATGACCTCTTCATCCACCGGGGCTTCAAGGGATGAGGATGTGTTCAGTGACAGGACAGCCGGTGTTTTTGACACTTTTGTCACATTCAAAGTTCCTTTGACATTTTCAGAAACATAAAGCCCCGAAGTTTCAACTATTCGCCGTTTGTTACTCAATGCTGAAATATATCTCTTATTTTCAAGTACTTATTTCGAATTCTCCATAATTTTACTAAACAAAAGACTCAACAATAGAGAAGTTTTTTGTGGCGAAAGTGAAACTTTTAGCACGTTATTTGTTTTACTAATGAACGAAAGTTATCAGGAGAGCTGATAACCGGAAGGGTTTCTCCGGACGGTCAAAAGCTCCCGCGGACGAGTTCACCATCAAAATTTCCCGTTCCGCCTTCTGATACTTGAAAAACACAATTAAAAACTTAAAATTTAAATACTATCATGGGAAAAATCATTGGTATCGACCTCGGCACAACCAACTCGTGTGTAGCAGTGCTCGAAGGTAATGGTCCGGTAGTGATTCCGAACAATGAAGGACGCAACACAACACCCTCAGTGGTGGCTTTCGTAGACGGTGGCGAACGTAAGGTAGGTGACCCCGCCAAGCGTCAGGCCGTAACAAACCCGACCCGCACAATCTACTCCATCAAACGTTTCATGGGTGAGAAGTGCGGCCAGGTAGAAGACGAGATCAAGCGTGTGCCTTATAAGGTTGTTTGTCAGAACGACATGCCTAAGGTAGACATCGACGGACGTGACTACACTCCGCAGGAGATCTCGGCTATGATTCTCCAGAAAATGAAAAAGACCGCTGAGGACTTCCTCGGTCAGGAAGTTACCGAAGCAGTCATCACAGTGCCTGCATACTTCGATGACTCACAGCGTCAGGCAACCAAAGAAGCCGGTGAGATCGCAGGCCTTAAGGTAAAACGTATTGTCAACGAACCGACAGCAGCCGCACTTGCCTACGGTCTTGACAAGTCTGAAAAGGAACAGAAGATCGCAGTCTTCG
>CAZUAK010000032.1:0-17462 GCA_964618395.1 uncultured Sangeribacter sp. | reverse complement strand
TCCACAAGAGCGCAGAGGCTGTCCACAAAACAAACGAAGCACTCCCCTGCTAAATTTTCCTTAGACCGAAATAACGGTCTCTGAAAACTCACACCCATGAAGTTCGATGAATATGGGGATAACCTTTCCATATTCACCGAACTTTTTTCAATACTAACCTTATGAAAAAGCGCTTAACATTACTGACGGCTTTGATCGCATGTCTTTCGTGCGCTGCCGCTCCCTTGAGTCCTGAGCAGGCTCTCCAGAGGGTGACAGAATCGAAAGGAGCCAAGAAACTGCTCGGAGGAGACATGGCCAGACCGGAACTGGTACTGACCGGGAAGACGGCCCTCGGCTCTCCGGCCTATTATGTATTCACTCAGAAAGCGGGTACCCTCTTCGTTTCTGCTGAAGACTCAGCCGAGCCTCTGCTCGGATATTCCGAAAACGGCGACTTCAATCCCGACAACATGCCTCCGCAGCTGAAATGGTGGCTGAACAAATATGCAGAAGAGATCGCCTATTATACAAACCTCAGACCCGAGAACAAGAAAAAAACGCTAAGGCGCAAGAAAGCCGCACCGGCCCAGCGCTCCGCAATCGCTCCGATGCTCAAGACCACCTGGGACCAGACGGAGCCATACGACAAATACTGTCCCGAGTATAGCGGAGAACGCACCGTCACCGGTTGTGTCGCCACGGCCATGGCACAGGCCATGAAATATTATGCGTGGCCCCAGACCACTGTTGAGCCCATCTCCTATCAGTGGAACTCAAAAACGTTGACCTCACCCTCGGTCACCCTCGACTGGGCAAACATGCTGGACAGCTACCAGGGCCGCTACACCACCGCCCAGGCCGACGCAGTGGCGCGTCTGATGCAGGTCGCTGGATATTCCGTTAAAATGCAATATAATATAGCGGAAAACGGAGGTTCAGGAGCCTATTCTGATGACATCCGCAACGCCCTTGTCAACAACTTCGGCTATGACATAGCGTGTGATTACATTCGCCGTGACTTTTACACAGCCGAAGAATGGGAGGCCATGCTTTATGACAACCTGATGAATGTCGGTCCCGTGATTTATGGCGGCCAGGGTTCCGAGGGTGGCCATCAGTTCGTCTGTGACGGCTATGACGGCGCCGGGGCCTTCCATATCAACTGGGGATGGAGCGGTATCGCTGACGGTTATTTCCGCCTCAACGCCCTTGATCCCGACGATTTAGGCACCGGCGGCGGAGACGGCGGCTTCAACTGGAATCAGGACATGATTCTCGGCATGCGCCGTCCGCAGGCCGGCTCTGTCGCACCCGCTCCCGTCATCGGCTGTTCGAGCGACCTCGTCGCTTCCGTTTGGGGCTATGAGCTGTCCCTCGAGTCCTCGGACGGCTATATATGGAACATCTCAGGCATGGGAGGTAATTTCACCTTCGGCGTTAGCCTTACCTCAGTGGAGACAGGCACGACAACTTATTGCGAATACGGTGATATTTCACTCGAACCCGGTTACTCTATCGGTGAGATCATCGTGAATGTCCCTTCATACCTGCCTGACGGAACTTATGTTGCTCGCCCTGTCTATAAGGTTGACAACGGTGCGTGGAGCAACGTCCGGTTTGCGGAAGGCTGCACTGACAGCGTGACAATAACCCTCACCGGCTCCGGCATCGAGATCACTGAAGATCCCGAGGAACAGATCTCCCTATATGACTATATCTGTCCGACAGGTTTGGTTATCGGCCAGCCTTACAAAATCGACCTTACAGTCAAGAGTTCCTACAGTTATGATGTCAATGTGGGACTGGATGCCTATCTGTGTTCTTGGGACGATGTATATTTCTATCCCGAAGAGGAGTTAGGATACGCCTCCGCTAATGTTCCGGCCAACTCAATGGCCGTCCTTACCTACAGTGGCACCCTGAGCAACTATCTGACTCCCGGAACATACGCGCTCCTCTTTACATTAAACGATGAGATAGTCGACGGTGTATACGTCGATGTGGTGGAGAGAGGAGACGAGGCTGTCATTTACAAAGGCCTGTCGTCATACTGCAACTGGACGTTCGAGAACACGGTGATGCCCCAGGAACTTGACTACATCTGGAACTGGGACGAGGACCACGGTTATCTGAAGGGCTCGGCATACGTTAAAAAAGCATACGCCGCCGAGTCGTGGGCCGTGTCTCCCGTTATCGACCTGTCCGAGGTCAAGAACGCAACCGTCAACTTCTCTCACACCGCCAAGTTCCAGACAACCCTTCAGGAACTCTGCGGATTCTATGTCCGCGAGGTCGGAGGCGAGTGGGAGAAACTCCATATCGCCAACTGGCCCGAGGCCGGTAACTGGACCTTCGTCGAGGCCGGTGAGATGAGCCTCCAGGCATACGCCGGCAAAAAGATTCAGGTAGCCGCCAAATACGGTTCATCAATGGCAGGCGCCGATACCTGGGAAATCAAGGACGTGATAATCAAAGTGGCCGAGGGCGAGACTCCCGTGGATCCCGATCCCGTAATCCCGACTCCCGCCGGTGAGTACACCCTCAACATCGCTGACGCCACAGACATCAGAGGCGAGTTCAGCGAGACCAAATATAAGGCCGACGGCGCTGTTCAGGAATATGCCAACTACAAACCCCTCGACCTGTTCGAGATTGACGGCTACAGATTCCTTTTCCGTCAGGAGGACGAAAGCGCTTCGGCTCCTGCCCTTTATATGGACGCCGACGGTGAAGTTCCTCAGACACTCCGCCTCTACAAGACCAGCGAGATGACCGTTAAGTTCCCCGCCGGAGCGAAAGTTGAGTCTCTGACCTGGAACTTCAAGAGCATCAGCGGTGTGGATTATGTTTACACAACATCAGGCGAGGCTACGGTGCTCTCCAAAGACAAGAAACTTGTCTGGACAAATACAGACGGTGTTTCTGAGGTGGTGTTCACACTCCCGTATGAGAAGGGTTCTGACAACAAGAACCCCAATGTGCAGATTGTCGGCTTCGACGTGGTTGTCGCCGGCACTCCGGTTGTTCCCGATCCCATTGAAAACGAGTATATCTATGTCGGTCTGACAGACAACTGCGACTGGACATTCGTAAATGAGGTTCTCCCCGAGGAGCTCGACCACATCTGGAGCTGGGACGAACGCTACGGCTGTCTGAAGGCTTCGGCCTACGTTAGCGGTGAGGCACTTGACGCCGAATCATGGGCAGTCTCGCCTGAGATTGACCTGACACGCGCTGCCGGCCCGACCGTCAACTTTGACCATGCAGCCAAGTTCCAGACCACCATCCGTGAACTCTGCGGCTTCTATGTCCGCGAGGTCGGAGGCGCCTGGGAGGAACTCCGCATCGCCAACTGGCCCGAGGCCGGAACCTGGGACTTTGTCGAGGCCGGAGAGATGAGCCTGCAGGCTTACGTCGGCAAGAAGATTCAGCTCGCCTTCCTCTACGGTTCGTACTATGACGGAGCCGACACATGGGAGGTCCGCAACGTCGTTGTGAAGGATGCCAAGACCGGCATCGACACTGTCGAGAGCGGTTTTGAGGGCGAGACCCTGTTCTTCGACCTGAACGGTCGCCGTGTCGAGAAACCCTCCGCCGGCCTCTACATCATGGTCCGCGACGGAAAACCGTCGAAGATCATGGTCAAGTGACCTAACCGTTTTTGACTCATTCACAGCCAACGTGGCCGACAGTAATATGTCGGCCACGTTCTTTTTTGCCAACCATTCTGAACCTGTTTATGTTATAACATTACAATCATTTTTCTTTCGTTCCCACTATGGACCTCATCAACTGGATCGTGCAGACCTTGCGCGAAAACCCCGCCATCGCCATCTTCCTCACGCTCGGAATCGGATTCTGGGTGGGCCGCTTCAAGTATAAATCCTTCTCCCTGGGCACGGTCACCTCCGTCCTCCTGATAGGCGTGCTCGTCGGGCAGCTGGACATTCCGGTGCCGGGACCGCTCAAGCAGGTGTTCTTCCTCCTGTTCCTCTTCTCGATGGGCTACAGCGTCGGTCCCCAGTTTTTTGCCTCGCTGAAAGGCACGGGCCTGAAGCAGGTGATATTCGCGGTCCTGATGTGCGCCATGGTGCTTGGAACGACAATCGGTGTCGCCAAACTCTTCGGCTACAGCACCGGAGAGGCCGCCGGCCTCTTTGCCGGAGCGCAGACGGTCTCGGCCGTCATAGGTGTGGCTGGTGACACTATTCGTTCGCTCGACGTCTCAGAGGCCCAGAAGACGGAGTGGACAAACATCATTCCCGTGGCATACGCGGTGACGTATATCTTCGGCACAATCGGTTCGGCCTGGATTTTAGGGTCGTTGGGACCGGTTATGCTCGGAGGCTTTAAGAAGGTCAGGAGCATGACCGAAGACCTTGAACGCAGCATGAACCATGACCCGACAGCTTCAGATCCGGCCTTCGTCAATGCCTTCTCTCCGGTTGTCTATCGTGCATATAAGGCACAGACAGACTACTTCAATGAGGGGCGCGCCGTAGCCGACCTTGAAGAATACCTCCTCTCCAAGGGTTTGCGTCTGTTTGTTGAGCGCGTGCGCAAGGGCAATGAGATCGTTGCCCAGCCGGGGCCCGATTTCATCATCAACCAGGGTGACGAGATAGTGTTCGGAGGCCGGAGTGAGTTCATGACACCGGAGCCGGTCCTCATCGGCGAGGAGGTGTCTGACGGCGAACTGCTCTCCTTCCCCGTGGAGCAGATACCGGTCATGGTCTCTTCGAAGAGGGTCATCGGCTCGACTGTGCGGGACTTCGCAAGAGCTTCTTACTCTCACGGAGTGATAATCAGCTCCATCAAAAGGGGCGGCGTGAATATACCGGTGCTTAAACAGACCCGTATCGAGCGGGGCGACATCCTCACGCTGAACGGCCCGGCGCCGGCCGTCAACGCCTGCGCGTCATATATAGGCTACGCCGACAAACCGACCACGGCCTCGGACATGGTGTTTATCGGTCTGGGCATCGCCATAGGCGCACTCATCGGCGCCATCACCCTCCGCCTTGGCGGCGTGCCCATCAGTCTCTCGACAAGCGGTGGCGCATTGGTGGCCGGACTCCTTCTTGGGTGGCTGCGCTCCAAACGTCCTACCTTCGGACGCATCCCGGAGCCGGCGGTATGGATTTTCAATAACGTCGGACTGAACATGTTCATCGCCGTTGTCGGCATCTCGGCGGGACCGACGTTTGTCTCCGGTCTGGAACAGGTCGGCTGGCAGCTGCTGATTGCCGGTGTGCTGGCGACCTCCATCCCCCTGATTGTCGGGATATGGCTCGGCGACAAGGTGTTCAAGTTCCATCCCGCCATCAATCTGGGATGTGTGGCCGGAAGCCGTGTGACCACCGCCGCCTTGGGTGCCATCCAGGACTCGCTCCACTCCACGGTGCCGGCCATGGGCTATACTATCACCTACGCTGTCGGGAACACCCTGCTGATGCTCTGCGGACTGGTCATGGTCTTCGTTGTTTAGGCCCCGTGTCAACGAGTGGCTCTTACCAGAACAAAAAACATGAAAACAAAAAATATGAATCCTTCAACTTCTAAAAAAGAACAGGAACTCGCAAAGATGAGTCCCTTTGAAATAAAAAACGAGCTGATAAAGCTTGCCAAGAAAGACTCGCGCAAGTCGACAGACCAGTTTCTGAACGCCGGCCGGGGAAACCCCGACTGGATAGCCACCGAACCCCGTCAGGCCTTCTTCCTGCTCGGCCAGTGGGCCATCTCAGAGTGTGAAAGCGTCTTCAAGGACGAGCCTGGAATAGCCGGCATCCCCGCCAGCGAGGGGGCCATGGAGAGACTCAGACATTTCCTCATGGTCAACTCCACGCGCCCGGGCGCGACCATGCTCGCCCGCGCAATTGACTACTGTACCGACACCCTCGGCATCGAGCCCGACGCTTTGGCCTACGAGTGGGCCGAGGCCATCATCGGCGACCAGTATCCCACCCCGGTGCGCATGCTTGAAAACACGGAGAACATTGTCCGCGCATACATGGCCAAGGAGATGGGCAACAATGCCCCGGGACTCGGACGAGAATATGACCTGTTCGCCACCGAGGGAGGAACGGCGGCCATGTGCTATATCTTCGACTCCCTACAGGCAAACCACCTTGTCAACAGCCACGACCGCATCGCCTTGATGACCCCTATCTTCACCCCTTATCTGGAGATTCCCGAACTCGACAGATACGAGTTCGACGTGGTGAACATCAACGCCGACAAGATGAGCAAGGATGGTTATCATGTCTGGCAATACTCTGACGAGGAACTCGACAAGCTGCGCGACCCCTCCATCAAGCTGCTCTGCCTCGTGAATCCCTCCAACCCACCGTCCTATAAGCTGTCACGACACTGCATGGAGCGTATCGTCGAGATCGTGAAGAAAGACAACCCGAACCTCATGATAGTCACCGACGACGTTTACGGCACGTTTGCCGAGGACTTCCGCTCGTTGATGTACGAACTGCCTCAGAACACGCTTTGCGTATATTCATACTCCAAGTACTTCGGTGCGACGGGCTGGCGACTTGCGGTCATCGGGCTGGCGAAGGAGAACGTCTTTGACCGTCTGCTCTCGGAGCTGCCTGAGCTTCAGCGCGAAGACCTCCACCACCGCTACCGCTCGCTGACCCCGAAACCGGAGAAAATCACTTTCATCGACCGCATTGTGGCCGACTCACGGTCTGTGGCACTGAACCATACCGCCGGTCTGTCAACTCCCCAGCAGGTACAGATGGCTCTCTTCTCGCTCTATTGCCTGATAGACACTGAAGACGACTACAAGAAAAAGATGCAGACAATGATCCACGAGCGCCTCGAGGCTCTGTGGGACGCCGCCGGCTTCAAGCTTTTTGCCGACAGGGACCGTGTGGGCTACTACTCCGAAATGGACATGATGGTATGGGGCGAGAAGCTCTATGGCGAGGAGTTCTGCAAGTGGCTTGCAGAAAATTACGACCCGCTCGACGTGGTCATCCGTCTGGCGAAGGAGACTTCGGTGGTGCTTCTCAACGGCAGCGGCTTCGCCGGTCCGGACTGGAGCGTGCGCGCCTCGCTGGCCAATCTGACCAAGGACGACTATACCGTCATCGGCCACGCCGTGCGCAAGATTCTCGACTCATATCACGAGGAGTTCCTCGCTGCAGCCAAAGCCTGACCTTAGCTTAAGACACCCTTCCCCTCGCGGATGATTTCGGGGTCCGGGCCGAGACAGCTGACCACGGTGCCGGCTTCGAGGCCCCCGTCTCCGTCATCCACGAGCAGGGATGCCTGACCTTCGTAAGTCTCGGCAATCAACTCCGGATTTATCATATAGTCGTCCGTGTGGACCTTGATAGAGGTACCGACGAGCGGCGACTTCAGATGCTCGATTATCTGACGGCAGACCGTGTTGTCCGGGATGCGCACACCGACTTCCTTTCGCTCCTTGAACGCTTTCGGAAGCGCCGGCGCCGCCTTGAAGATGAAGGTGAAAGGCCCGGGGGTATTGTCCTTTAGCAACCGGAATGCCTTGTTGTCAAATCGGGAAAACTCAGAAGCCATGCCGATGTCGGAACAAAGGATGGATAGCGTGTTCTTCTCAGGTTTTATACCCTTTATGCGGCAGACTTTCTCGACTGCTTTCGGATTCAGCGCACTTCCCGCTACAGCATATATGGTGTCGGTGGGAACGATGACGACCTCGCCTTTTTCAATAAGCGAACATATCTCGTCGAGTTGTTTTCGGGAGGCCTCTCCCCAGGTTTTCAGGATCTTCATGGTCTAAATGGATGTTTGCAGTCAGCGGTAGCCAGACATAAAAAAGCTGTATGAAACGCTCCTTTACGAGGTTCCGCTCTCAAGCGACAAAAATAATCAATAAATTTCAATCGTACACAGAATATTATGAATATTATGAATATATCGAATGAGTTCCCCGCAGAGGCTCGTGAGAACGGAGCCTATATGAATATCATTGAACGCCGGAGTGTCAGGCGTTTTGCCGACAAACCGGTGACGGACAGTCAGGTGTCGGCCATCCTTCATGCCGGCATGAGCGCACCGAGCGGAGTCAACAAACAGCCGTGGGAGTTCGTGGTGGTGAATGACCCCGACCTGCTGAAGGCCCTTGCCGACTCACTCCCCTACGCAAAGATGACGGCAGACGCGCCCTTGGCGATTGTCGTCTGCGGAAACAGGGACCGGTTCCTCGAAGGTGACGACAAGACACTTTGGGAACAGGACCTGTCGGCCGCGTCTGAAAACATTCTTCTTGCCGCCCATGCCTTGGGACTGGGCGGAGTCTGGACCTGTCTCTATCCGCACCCCGACCGCATAGAACCGGTCAGCCGGCTGCTCAAGCTTCCCGAAAACTACATCCCCTTCAATCTCATCCCCATAGGCTATCCCGCCTCAGACCACGCGCCTATGGACAAATGGAAACCGGAGCGCGTACACCTCAACAAGATGTAAGACCCAGTTTCAGAAAATGACGTCTAAGACCCCGTTTCAAAAAAAACGGGGTCTAAATATTACACCCCGTAATTGTCTATTCCCCGCGAAACCGTTAATTTTGCACTATGAAAATCGCGATACTCGCGGCCATGAGCAAGGAGCTGAACCTCCTGCTGCCGCTTTTTGAAGATCTGACGGAGGAGGAGACCGACGGACACCGTTGGTACAGGGGACATTACGCGGGACATGAACTCGCCCTGATGCAGTGCGGTATCGGTAAGGTAAACTCCGCGCTGAACACATACCGTATCATCCATTCGTTCCGTCCGGAGCTGGTCATCAACTCGGGGGTGGCGGGCGGTTGTGACCGGTCCATGAAAATCGGCTCACTGTTCATCGCCGAGACCGTGGCCTATCATGACGTTTGGTGCGGTCCGGGTACAATCCCCGGCGCTGCCGACGGTTTCGATTGCCTGATGAAGGCTGACAGCCGGGTGGTCGACATCGCTCACCGCCTTTTCGACAATCAGGAGAAGAGCCGGTTCGGACTCATCTGCTCGGGTGACGCCTTCATCTCGAAGGCTGAGGAGGTGGAGCGTATAAAATCCATCTTCCCCGACGCACTGGCGTGCGATATGGAATCCGCCTCAATCGCACAGACATGTATCGGCTCGGGAGTGCCTTTCGCCATTGTCCGTGTCGTCAGCGACACCCCAGGGTCCGGCGAGAACGTGGAACAGTACCGAAATTTCTGGACCGAGGCTCCGGAGCGTACCTTCTCGGCTGTCCGGCAGATTTTGGAACACCTGTGAACCAAGGGTATAAAACTGATTTAGGGAACAAAATCCCGTTTCAATAAAATGGGAAATAAAAACGGGGGATTATTCCCCCGTTTCAATATGCTTTTCATATAACTGGTGTCTAAGAAAAGAGTGTCATGACCCGTCAGCAACTGAAGAACCTGATGCTTCCGATAGCGATGGTCGGGGGCGCCGCGCTTTATCCGTGGATGCACTATGCCCAGCCACTGTCGCCTTATCTGATTTTCGTGATGCTGTTCATCACGTATTGCAAACTCGATTTCTCACACCTGAGGCTCCAACGCTTTCAATGGCACCTTTTGGGAGTGCAGCTCCTTATGTCGGCCGCGGCCTACTTTGCCTTTATATGGAACCATACCGTGGCCGAGGGGGTGTTTATCTGTGTCTTCATCCCCACGGCCACGGCCGCTCCGGTCATCACCTCCATGCTTGGAGGTTCTATTGCGTCGGTGGCTACCTATTCGCTTTTGGGCAACCTCGTGACCGCCGTCCTCGGGCCGTTGGTGCTCGCCGCCATCGGTGACGCCCACTACACCTTCTTCCAGTCATTCCTGATGATATTGGCAAAGGTCGCCCCCCTTCTTGTGGGTCCCATCCTGTTGGCGCTCATAGTGAGCAAGGTCTTTCCCGGTTTTCACCGAACCATACGTACCCACCAGAGCATCTCGTTCTATATCTGGGCGGTTTCGCTCTTCATCATCGTAGGCTGCTGCGTCAGCTTCACCATCCGGAACTACGTTCCCGGCTCGGAGTGGACAATGATACTCTTGGCTTTGGGTGCGCTGCTTGTCTGCGTCGCCCAGTTCAAGGTCGGCCGCAGGATAGGCGGCATATACGGTGACAAAGTAGCCGGCGGCCAGGGCCTCGCGCAAAAGAACACCGTGCTGGCCGTATGGATGGCCATGGCCTATATGACGCCCGTAGCCTCCATCGCGCCGGCGGCCTACATTGCCTGGCAGAACATCATCAACTCCTGGCAGATCATGCGCCATGACTCAGCTCGCGTGTGAGGATATGCGCCATGACGGCCCGTAGAAGGACAAGGTCCGTCAATGAGCCGGGAGCGGCGGTGTAGCCGGCTTCCGGGGTTGCCTCGACCTCTTCCATCTGTGTGAGGGCCTCCCGGGAGTGTTCCCTCCACATTCCGTCCGCCATGATTTCCCTGAGGGAGTCCATCATCATTATGCGCTCCACATCATCGACGGCATAGACTATCGAGTTTTTTGAACAGGGATAGAGGGCCGGATAATCCTCGGCGAGGTTTCGCGCCGTGAATTGGGTGTGACCAGTTTCGATGAGGTCGGAACGGTTGGAGACGAAGACAAGCAGACAGTCATCGTACATGGCACACAGGTGACGGACCGCTTTCTCGGCGACCCGGGGAGTGGCGGTGCCGGTGAGCTGGGCGGCGAGCCTAACCCCTCCCGACATATCTCTTTCGCAAACGATAGCGACAGTGCGGCGGTCTACCTCCGCACCCCCTACTGTCACAATTGCGATATATTCCTGACCTTTCCTGAAGGGAAGCCACTTTTCGATTTTCATTCTGCCGAAACGCTGCACGTCGGGCTCGCAGATTTCCGGCTCCATTTTATCCAGCAGCTCCTGACCGAAGACAGGATTGCCTGACGAGGCGAAGGCCTCCACATCGTCTGAGGGATACTCGGAGGCCATGGCCGACGAGCTGTCGTACTTCCGCCGTTCCCAGATATACCAGTTTATCGCTTCGAGGGTTGCGCCGCTTTCCCACAACCGCCAGAGATAGCTTCCCGACTCTGCCCTGTCATCCTTTTCGGCATCAAACCGTCCGGCTATCAGACGCCGTGCAAATTCCTCTTTGTCCTCAACGGGCATGGAGTATTGCTCTATGTCGAACCAGGATATGAAAAACGGGGTCCACTGGGCCTTTCCCTTTTTTGCAGCTTCATATTCTTTGTGAAAGAAGGAGCCTTTACCCTTTGCGGTCGATTCGAGGACAATCATGGTGTTTGGCCTGGCGAGTACGCCGCTGGTGGTGGAGATGACTATCTCGCTCGGTTTCCTTCCTTCGGTAGTGCGCCATATTCCGACCTCGGACAGGTGGATGAGGGAGTAGGCACCTCCGCGTGAGCTGTCGGGGCGCTCGGCCGTTCCTATCTTGAAGTCGCAGTTGCGGGCGGGCAACGTCCAGGTGTTTCCGCTCCGTCCGACCGACTTGAGCGTGGTTACCTCATCGGTCCTGTTTTCGAAAAGGCCTTTTTCGGCGCCCTCGAAGTCGACGCGCATCAGTTCCGGCGGATATTCGTCGACGACACGTTTCATCATCGCTCTGATTTCTTCGGTGGCGGCGTTCTGGTGGGCCACGGTCAGAGAGTTGAGTCCGGTTCCGACAACAAGCTGGAGCCAGACCATATAGAGCTGGATGACGGTCGATCCGCCCCACTGTCGCGCCTTCAGCAGTATCACCCGGATAGGCTCGCCGGCGCACCTTATCCTCTCGAGCCTGTCTACAAGCTTGCGCTGAGCGTTGTTCAGCGTGAGGGGTTTGTTCTCGCCTCCGGTCTTGGGGCGAATCAGACCATATTTAGAGGCCCAGTAAGGAAAGTCGTGTCTCAACCTTACGAGTTCGAACAGTTCCCCGACCCGCTCCGGAGCGAGTCCTCTTTCGCGTGCGAAATGAGAGACGCTCCCCTTCTCCATAACAGACCGCCCGAGTTCACTGGTCAGCATTGTTTTCGGCAGCCGGTAAACTCCGCCTCCCAGCACCGGACAGTTCATTTTCACCTCCATCCGTTCGCCGGGGGCGCCCGCTCCGCTCTGAGGGTTGAAGACACGCGACCGCATCCGCCGCTCATCCTCGCGAAGCATCTCCGCCACAACCTCCTCACTGTCCTTATCCCCCCTAACCTTTTCCTGAGGATCTTCTCCCCTCCTCATCTCCACCATCCCGGAATATTGCACCCCTTCTTCGTAATTTTCAAATCTAATTTCCATAGTTATTTCATGTTTTTACGCCACGAAATAACCCACAACCCCACCCTTCCCCACCTTATTTTGGTCAAAACCAACACAAGCGGTATTACCCTGCCTTTGTCACGGAGTCAGAATGTTGACGTCCGGACTGGGAGATAAACAGTCCTTGAGCAATTGGAAATAATAGGGAAAAAAGCAATATCAATTTAAACCTTAAGAATAAATGAAGTTACGGAACTTGTTTCCAGGCACTGCCGTGCCTGGGTGCGCCGAACGAGCGGAAACCCGCGGAACTTTTTATCATTTCAACACATTCGGACGCAAGGGGTTACGGAAGCCACTCGGCTCTGGCGAGCCTCATTCGCCCGGACCCAAGCGGCACCGCCCGGAACGACGGCACGTGCGACTTCAATTCAGATAAAGCATTGTAGCGCAGGCTTCCAGCCTGCCACGAGTACTTCCAGCATGTACCAACGACTTCAGGCAGGCTGGAAGCCTGCGCTACAATGCTTTATCGGGACCGAGGATGGGAACGTTCAGTAACTTGGTTGTTCTTTTTCGTTCAACAACAGGGTGAATCCTGGCGTCCGGTCTGGCAGATGATTGGCTCTTATCTGGGGCGTGCCAAAACGTCATTTTATGAGGGTGGGATTTGGCGGTCTTGGCTAAATTCTGTAACTTTACTTTGGTTTTTCTGTCTTTGAGGAAAAGATATGATTCCTTGTAAAAAAGAGCCTTTATAAAATGCTGATAAACAGGTTTAATCTCATAGAACCTTTATAAAATGCCGAGAAACAGGTTTAATCTTATTTTGGGACTTGTCCCTTGCCTTGTCGCGTGGTGCGCGATGGTCGCCCAACCCGCTCCAAGTCCGTTAAATGAAAAATCAACCACACGCGATTCTATCGCCGACGCCCTGGACTATCAACTCCGTCACTACCCCGTCTCCCAATACCGCGACGTGTACAAAAACTTCATGCAGGACTTCTTCGGCCCGGGCCATCTCCTGAATGACACCGCCGCCTCCGGCCGATACCTTCGCCGCGAGCTCAGCGAGACAACCGCGTTTGACGGTCCCCTCTACGAAAAAACAGGATACAAGGGAAACTTCTATCGCGTAAACCTCTCACTCATCAAAGACGGAGTGATTCCCTATGACCTTTTCTTCAACACTTTTGTGGAGAGCGTTCAGGATATCGTCCCGCCACCCGGTGAAGATTGGATGAAAACCTGGGGCGTCATTGACGATGTGATTATCGAAAAGGGCTATCACTTTGAAGATGAACAGAAAGACCGCGAGGAACTGAGCCGTCAGTTCGCCGAGGGTGAATATGTCGTCCACCACAGTAAGCGGTATAACGACTCGGTCAACTTCCACTACCGTATAATTTCACGCGAGAACTTTGACAACATAATCCTCCCTCTGATACAAAAGTCAACGGAGAAGGAAACAACCGATTCTCCAAACTAAAAAATCCATGCACTCTAATACCAGCATCGACAATAAAACCAAACACAAACTCACCAAAGACAAAATTATCGGATCCATTTGGCAGCACATACTCCTGATGCTGTCCATGTTCTTCATGACGTTCGGCGTGGCGCTGTGCGTGCGGTCCAATCTCGGCAGCGGCGTCATCTCCTCCATCCCTATGGCCTTTTCGCTCGCCGGAGAAGCCGGGCTGGCACCCGGCTGGACTATCGGCGGTTACACCAACATAATGAACGTCATCCTGGTCGTCGCGCAGATACTGATTTTGAGACGCCGCTTTGAGCCACTTCAGCTCTTTCAGCTTTTGGTGGGATTCATCTTCGGGGCCTTCCTCGACATCAACATGATCATCACCTCCTTCTTCTCCACCTACGAAGCCCTGTGGACTCAGATACTCGCACAGTTCGCCGGCGCGACGGTGCTCGGGTGCGCTGTGGCGGCTGAGATACGCTGCGGTTCGGTGACGATGCCCGGCGAGGGCATCCAGGTGGCAATAGCGCGTGTGACGGGTCGGCCCTTCCCCGTCATCAAGATATTTGTCGACACGACGCTCGTCATATTGGCTGTCATTTCCGGCTTCTGCTTCTTCGGCTCCTGGCCCTGGACAGTCGTGGGACCAGGCACGCTGTTTGCCATGTTCTATGTGGGTTATGTCGTGAAGCTGGTCAATCCTCACTTAGGGTGGTTCGACCGCCTGCTCGACTACCGCCCCGGTTTCCGACGCTACATCATCGGTCTCGCCCGCTTCATCTACCCCAAAAAGGAGGGGTAACGACGACAGTAAAGTTGACACAATGACACGACGCTCCCCTACAGATTGTCAGCGGGCTGCGGACTCAAGATAACCCGTGAGGATGATGACGGCAGCCATCTCGTCGGCGAGTTCCTTGCGCTGACGGTCTTTTTTCTTGAACCCCGCGGCCAGCATCTCCCGGTGGGCTATGGTGGAGGTGAAACGCTCGTCGAAGCGCTTCACTGGCATGTCGGGCAGAATCTTCGCCAGACGCTTCAGGAACGGAGCGATGTATTGTTCGCTCTCCGAGGGAGAGCCGTCTGTCTGTGTCGGCAACCCGACGACAATCTCGTCTACCGGCTCTTTGGCGCAATAGTCGACAAGGAACTTCTCCAAATCACACGTGCGCACTGTCGGAAGACCGTTGGCCGCTATGCGCAGCGCATCGGTCACCGCAATTCCGCACCGCTTGCGTCCGTAGTCTATACACAAAATTCTGCCCATAATCAGCTCCCCGCTTCTCCCTCAATATTTCATCATCAATAATGCCTTACTGGCCGAAAACAAGAAATGGCGTGTCAAAACCGGAAGGTTCCGACACACCATTGCTAATTCGTTTTTCGATAAACTCTTTTACTTCTTGCCACCGAAGTAACGTTCGTAGAGACCGGCGAAACCGCGACCGTGACGAGCTTCGTCCTTTGCCATCTCGTGCACTGTGTCGTGGATAGCGTCGAGGTTGGCCTCCTTAGCGTTCTTGGCGATACGCATCTTGTCGGCGTTGGCACCGGCCTCGGCCATCATGCGCTTCTCAAGGTTGGTCTTGGTGTCCCAGACCATGTCACCGATAAGCTCGGCGAACTTGGCGGCGTGTTCAGCCTCCTCCCAAGCGTAACGCTTGAAGGCGTCGGCCACTTCGGGATAACCCTCGCGGTCAGCCTGACGCGACATGGCGAGATACATGCCTACCTCGGTGCACTCACCGATGAAGTGGTTGTTGAGGTCTTTCAGCATTTCGTCACCGCTGCCCTTTGCGACACCGATTTCGTGTTCTGTCACGAACTGAAGAAGTTCTTCCTTGCTCAGCTCTTTGAACTTATCACGGGGTGCGCCACACTGCGGGCACTTTTCGGGAGCTTCTTCACCTTCTGCTACGTATCCGCACACTGTGCAGATCCATTCTTTTGCCATAATATTACTGATTTTATATTGTTCGTTTTAGTGGTTGGTATGCAACCGCGGTTCGGACGGTTTGGCTTTACAACCAATTTATAAACAAGCGACCCTCCCTTATGGTTTTTGGATTCTGACGCTTTTTTCGTAATTTCGTCTCACCAAACTGTTTTTCGACCCATGAAAGATGATTTTTCAGCCAGTGCCAGTCCGGCTGAGATGATAGAGGGACTCCTCTATGCCAGTCTCCGTCAATACGCCCTCCGCTCGTTGGTGGTGGGCCTGTCGGGCGGTGCTGATTCGACTTCGCTCCTCAAGGGACTCACCGAAGTGCGCCGTAGATTCATGCCCGACCTCAGGCTGACGGCGGTCCACTGCAATTTCCACCTCCGGGGCGCGGAAAGCGACCGCGATGAGGAGTTCTGTCGCCATCTTTGTGAAGAATCGGGGGTGGCGCTCCGCGTCTTTCAGTGTCCCGTCGGAGAGTGGCGCAAGACCCACACGGGGTCTGACGAGATAGCCTGTCGCGAGATGCGCTACGCTCACTTTCGCGAAGTCATGGAGCAGACCGGCGCGGATGCCGTGGCCGTGGCCCACAACTCCGATGACCGGGTCGAAACGCTCCTTCTCAATCTCATGAGGGGCGCCGGGTCGGCGGGACTTCGTGCGATGCAGCCATTCCGTGACGGCCTCTTCAGGCCGTTCCTCAAGGTTTCGCGCCGTGAGATAGAGGAATATTTAAAGGAGAAAGGTCAAGACTATGTGACCGACTCGACTAATCTACAGTCTCTCTACCGTCGCAATTTCCTCCGGAACCGGGTCATCCCGTTGCTTGAGGAAGAATGGCCCGGGGCGAAAGAGTCCATCCTTAAATCTGCCGACATTCTTTCTGAAGAGCGGAAGATTATCGACCGTGATTTGGAGGAGACGTTGCCGGCCGGGGCCATGTCGCTGAGACGTGAGACGGCATTGGCTTATCCTTCGCCTGAAACACTGTTTCTCCATTTCCTCGCCCCGCATGGTGGCACGGCCTCTCTTGCCCGTGAAGTAGCCCATACTCTCCGCCTCCCCTATTCAGGACGCAAATGGCCTCTCTCGGATAGTGTCACCCTTTGGGAGGAGCGGGATGGCTGGAGCGTGAGGTCGGTCGAGGAAGTGTCTGAGGTTCCGGAGCTGTGGATTGAGTCGAAGACCTTGACTCCGGAAGTCATGGGTGAAATTAAGAAGGCGCCGTTGAGCGAGTGCTGGACCGACTCGGGCGTTAAACTCGAATGGCGCAGATGGAGGAGAGGCGACAGGCTTCGCCCTCTCGGGATGAAGGGGTCTAAGCTCGTCAGTGACATATTGACGGAGGGAAGAGTTGCGAATCATGAGAAAACAAACTTTCATGTGCTCGCCGTCCCGGGTACAAACGAAGTCATCTGGGTCCCCAATCTGAAGCGCAGCCGCCTCTATCTCGTCGGCACTCCCTCTCAGGTAACGAGATATTCAACCGCGAAGGAATAGTAACAAACACAGGCTGGAAGCTTTTGGTGTTAACTTATTGTTGGCAGTTGTTCTTTATTCGTGTACTCTAATTATAAGGTATTTAAAAGATTCCATCTCACGTATGATATAGGAAATAAAAAAATTTCTTCTCACGTATGATATAGGATTTAAAAAAATTTCTTCTCACGCAGATTCGGGTGGCTGAGCTGACGCTCAGCCGGCCCCTCGGGGCGCGGGATTGGGGCAGGATTTTGCGCAGATTTTTTTATCTGTCATACGGCCCGTTTTTGCACGCCGGGGCGCTCGGCTTGCGCCTCGCCCCCACCGCAGATGCGGCCAGACGGTCGCAGATCCTGACGGCACCGTTCCA
>CAZUAK010000031.1:0-17578 GCA_964618395.1 uncultured Sangeribacter sp. | reverse complement strand
CGGGCCGTATGGCAGAATAAAAAATCTGCGTAAAATCTGCTCCAATCCAGCGTCCCGAGGGTAGGGCTGAGCGCAAGCTCAGCCACCCGAATCTGCGTGAGATGGAAATTCTTTTAAATCCCTAAAAAAAATAAAGTATAAAACAAGACTTAAGTAAACAGTATTGGGTCGCGACCGCGTATTGGGGACAGCATTAGTATCAAACCGGGGCATCAGACGCGGTCGCGGCAGGCCGCGACCCTACATCCCGCCGACTGCAAATAATATTGAAAAAACGACTGAATAAAAACGAGGGGGCGACACTCGGTGTCGCCCCTCTCGGGATTCTCTGTCGGGCCGGTGAGCTCAGCGTGTGAGACTCATAAGGGGTCCGATTATGGATTAGACTCGGATTAGAGGAAAAGCTTGGTAGCCTTGTTGCCCTGAACCTTGATTACGATGCCCTTCTCGGGGTTAGCAACGCGAACACCCTGGAGGTTGAAGTAAACAGGAGCCTCTTCGCCAGCCTCGATTTCGTTGACTGCGGTGTCTGCGGGAGTCTGACTACCGATAGCGGGGATGGTCTTGGTCAGAGCCATGTTCTTGTTGTCGTAGTGGAAGACGATGTCCTTGTCATAGAAGCCATAGTAAACGTCGTATCCGTTGTCTGCGATGATCTGGAGACCCTTGGTGGTACCGGTCTTCACGAGAGAGCCCCCTGTACAGAAGTCAGTCTCACCTTCGTATACGCTCACGAAGCCGTCAGGAATGGCGTCCTCACCTACAGCGTAAGGAACAATGCTGTTAGCAACCGGAGTCACCAGATAGATATCGTTCTTGATCTTGACGGGCTCTACCATGTTCCATGTACCCTCAGTCGGGTCAGCGTCAACCGGGCTGAAGAGCATGCCGAAGAAGTAGTTCTGGATGGTGTACGGATCAACGCCGTCAGCCGCTACCTTGTCGGGGTTGTCGATTACGCGAACCTTAGACATATCGAATGCACCCTCCCAGAGAGTATCAACGAACTCGATGTATTCGCCGACACCGAACATGAAGTACTGCTGGAGGGGACCCCAGGTTACGCCATAGTAGTCGGTATCACCGGCAAGTTCGCTGCTGTTCACGCCAGCGTTGAAGATATGAACGTCACCGTATGCGGGAAGCGCGATGTCAGATGTAGTCCAACCCTGCACGCGGCTCTTACCGTTATAGGTGAACTCGCTGCGGCGAACACCGTTGGTGAACATGCGGACGTCAACCTCAAGCCACTGGTCGATGGGATCCCATGACTGGAAGTTGAAAGTGGTCGGAGTACCCATGCCGTTAACAAGACCGGAAGAAGACATCTGGTTGTTGCCGATGTAGCCACGGAAGAACTGCATGCCCCAGTATTCGGGAGTGGGATCGACGATATATTCCTTGCCGTCGCGTTCTTCTGTCAAGAATCCGGGCCAAGGCATCTCTTTGTCAGACACCTCCTTGAAGTTGCTGCAATAGGTGAGTTCGAGATACTCGGGGTTCTCGTGCAGGTTACACAGAACGTCGAACGGAACAGGTTCAAGGTTGGGATCTACTTCGCCAAGACCGGTGTACCAGTTGTCAACGAGCTCCTGGTATTCGTATACAGACGGCCACCAAAGTACCCAGTAAGTACGCTCGAGGGGAAGAGAGGGATCGTCATATTCTTTCTCGAAAGAGGCCATAACGCCGAAGTAGGGAACTTCCTCTACTGTAGGCTTCGGACCATTTCCGTCTGCACCCCATCCGTAAAGGTCACCGACGTGGCCCATCAGCTCGAGAGTGAGGCGCCATGCTGCCTGCGCCTTCTGGTCATACCAGATCTTCTGGAAGGGTTTTGCCTCCGGAGTCACGTGCATGTCTACAGACGCTGAAGCGTCAATTCGCTTCTGGATCATGCTCTCTGCTTCGGGAAGCAGTCCGTGAGCCTGGAAGTCTTGATTTCCCTGCGCCTTGGGAGCAGCGGAAATACCGAAAACCACAGCTGCGGAAGCAAGCACTGTAAAGATTTTCTTCATAATGTTTATGTAAAAATAATTAAGTTTGATAGAACGATAGTGGTTCGTTTAAAATTCACGTGCAAATTAAGAAAGAAATTTGCACTTGTGCAATTTTAACATTAAAATTTTTGGGTGTTTTATATCATACTTTAGCCTCTCATCCACCTAAAAAATGTTAAAAACACCTATCACACGGTCCATTACACCCAATTCACACTTTCACAGGAATCGGATATGCGAAACGGGCACCCTCATCACGAGGACGCCCGTCTCTTCTCAATATATGTGTAGATTCGAAAACTGTTTGCTTAGTAGTTAAGGAGCTGGCGGTTCGCAGCCTTGTTCTGAGTGGTCTCAGCGTCGGGCACTGTCCAGCGCCATCCGTTCTCAGCCTCCGGAGTGTGGACTGACTTGTAGATGACGGGGATGTTGTTCGAGTTGGTGTCGCCAGACTTCCACTCGTTACGAACGGCGGTCATCTTCCAGCGCTTCATGTTGAACCAGGTGTGACCCTCGCCCCAGAGTTCGTAACGGCTGGAGTTCGTATACTCGTCCCAGAGGGCCTGGCCCGAGAGGCCGGAGATGTCGTATGTGCCGGTGTGGCGCTTGCTGTTGAGCTCGGTCAGCAGCGTGCGGGTTGCGGCCTGGTCACCCAACATGTAGGCAGCCTCGGCTTCAATGAGCAGCATCTCGGCGCCGCGCATGAAGGGGAACTGAGAGATACTGTACACGCCGGCGCCCCAGAACTTGAAGTGGGCACCGAACGGAACCAGGATTTCACCTGCGCCGCCGGCTTCGGAGTCGAGAGAGTATGAGTCAGCGAAGTTCGGGTCTGAGCTGCCGGGGATGTTGGCCTTGTAAGCCTGGCCAATCTCGGCGATACGGAGCTGCATCTGCTTGTTGGCGTTACAGTTCATGTTGTTGATGCTGACAACATCGGGGTTCCAGAACGAAGCCTGACTCAGAGAGCCGGTGCCGAGGTCGGAACGCGGGCTCCAGAACATGGGCACGCGGATATCGTCGTCGCTCATGGACTTCAGCAGCTCGTAGTTAATCATGCCCGAGCCGTTGCCCCAGAATGATACGTAAGAACCGTTGCAGGCATTGATGGTGCCCCAATCCCAGTAACCTGTGTTGTCATAGTCCAGTGCGTTTGCCCACATATACTCGTCGTTGGCAAGCACGAACCCCTGGCGGTATTCGTCAGCACTCATGATGGGATATTCCTTGCGCGCTGCGGCCGCCATTTCGCGGGCCTTTTTATAGTCGTTCTTGACCATGGCTGCGCGGGCATAGACACCGCGGGCCACGTCGACGTTGGGCTCCCAGATGTTGCCGCGATTCTTACCGCTTTCGCCATAGAGGCGGATGGCCTCGTCAAGGTCGGCATAGATCTGGTTCATGGTCTGGTTGACGGTCACGAAGGGGCTGTCGCCGGTGCCGGGGGTCAGACGCTCAACGAGGGCGTAACGCTCACCGTCGCGGCTGTCTTCCCAACGCGGACCGTAGATCTTCATCAACTGGGTGTAGGCGTGTGCGCGGAACGTCAGGGCCTGGGCCTTGATGAAGTTGCGATCAGCCTCGGTGCCGTCAGCCTCGTCGATACCCGCCAGGATTGTATTGGCCTGGTTGATGATGTTGTAGCAGTACATCCAACCCACATAGTCGGGGATATACTGGTCGCGCTGCATATACTCCCAGTTCATGAAGTCTGGACCGTTGCGTGCCCATTCCATACTGAAGTAGTCCGGACTGGGGACCTCTCCATAGTAGGTCATGAGGCTTGCCTCACCGGTGAAGAATCGGGTGAAGATGTCAAATCTTTGATAGATGTACCACATCGAGGTACAGATGCCGTAGATACCGCTCTGGGCACCTTCGGTAGAGCTCGTCACTGTGCTGGTGTCGATCGAGGTGACCGGCTTCAAGTCCAGGTAGTCGTCCGAGCAAGATACGAGGGAACCGGCAACGAGCAGCCCCGCGATACCTTTGAGAATTATATTTTTGTTCATAAAATGGACAATCTTTTTTGGGTTAGGTTAGAAGCGCGCGTTGAGCTGGAAGGAGAATACGCGTGCGGGAACGAAGCCGGCACCCTGCTGTGCGCCGAAGCCGTACTGCGGGTTCATACCCTTGCGTGCGGAGATTGTGAAAAGGTTGTCGATAGACACGCCTACGTTGATTCCCTGCATCTTCATCGCGTCTGTCCACTTCTTGGGAAGGTTGTAAGACAGGTTCACGTTCTTCATCACGAGATATGACTTGTCAGTCAGGAAGCGGCTCGAATTTGCGTTGTTGAACTGTGAGGTATAGGCATTGTTGGCCGGGATTCCGTTCTTGTCGATACGGTTCGGGCTGTCGTATGTCATACCTTCGGGAGCGGCAGTCCATGATTTGAGGATATCCTTGTGAAGGGCAGAGGGGGTCTGCATGCTGGTGGCCATGAGCTGAACGTAGTTGCTGTCATAAACCTTACCGCCGATGCCGTAGGTGAACAGGAGGTTCAGCGTGAGGTCACGCCAGGTCAGGTTGGTGCCGAACGAACCGTAAACCTTCGGAAGGGCGGAGCCTACGATCTGCGGACGTGCATACTGGACCTGGGTCGAGTAGGGCTTGCCGTTGATTTCGACAAATGCGCCGGCAGCCTTTGCGTCAGCGAGGTCCTGCTCCCACATTGCCATATCCTGGCTTGCGTTGCCGTTCACGTCCCACTGGGTATAGTAGGGAGAATCCGGGGTCATCTCATAGAGTGCGTTACCTGTCATCTGGTCGACACCGGCGAACTTCGTATAGTAGAGGGCGTCAAGGCCGTGGTGGTAGAAGAGGCCCTGAGTCGGCTCACTGTGTCCCGAGGGGAGCTTGGTGATGTTGTTGCGCATGATGGTGGCGTCGATGGTGAAGTCCCAGAACCAGTCGTTGGTGCGGAGAAGGTCAACCTTGAAGCCGAGCTCGAAGCCGTAGTTGTGCATCGTGCCGATGTTGGTCAGCACTGAGGGCACGGCACCGCTGTTGGCGAGCGTACCGGCAGAGATAGGTTTGGCCACGGAGAAGAGCAGGTCGGCATTGATCTTGTCGAAGAAGCCGACGGTGAAGTTGAAGCGGTTCCAGAAGTTACCCTCGACGGCTACGTCGAAGTTCTTGGTAGCCTCCCAGTGGATGTCGTCGGCGGCGAGAGAGGCGGGGATGAGACCGCGCTGGCCGTCATACGAGATCATACCGTAGAGAGGATAAGAAGCGTAATAACCGGCAGTGGCATCGTTACCTACAGAACCGTAAGATGCGCGGAGTTTCAGGTAGTCAACCCAGGTTGCGTTCTGCATGAACTTCTCAGAAGAGATGATCCATGAACCGCCGACTGACCAGAATGTACCCCAGCGGTTGCCCTTGGCGAAGCGGGAGGTACCGTCGCGACGGATAGAAGCCTCACCGAAGTAGCGGTTGTCGTAGTTGTAGCGTACGCGGCCGAGGTAAGACTCGGTGCGGTATTCTGTGATGGACTCGTTGGCGGGCTGAGTGTCACGGAAGTTACCGAGTGCGTAAACACCGGGGAACACCTGTCCCATGGCCTGTACATTAGACTGAGTGAACTTGTACTGGTAGTTCTCGTGGTCGAGAAGGGCGTCGACATGGTGAACACCGTAGTCGTGACCCCAGTTGAGCATCTGCATGAAGGTGTAGCTGCTCATCTTGTAGTAACCCTCGGAGAGGACACCGATGTTCATTGCGTCACCGATGACATTGTTCTTATAGTTTGTTTCCCAGGTCTTGTCGTGGTGGAGGCTGCCGCGGAAGGTGAGCTCGAAGTCGTAGGGGATGTATGCGGTTGCGTAAACGTTACCGTCGAGCAGGGTGGCGTCATAGTCGTTGCTGTCGAGGCGCATGGAGTAGGCGATGTTGGAGCCTGCGAGATATGCGGCGCGGTTCCACTGCTTTTCGCCGTCCTTGACAACTACAGAGCCGTCGGCGTTGTGGGCATAGTACGGATAGATGGGGCAGGTGAACATCGTCAGGAACGGGTTCGTTGATAACTCTGAACCCTCTGTACCTGTACCTGTGTCTGAGTTCTGGGTAGCGCCGAAGAGGTTGACACCGATGCCGAGGTATTCAACCGGACGGAAGTTGGCGTTCAAACGGGCTGAGAAACGCTCGAAGTCGGTCTGGAGCATATAGCCGTTCTCCTTAAGGTATCCGACAGAGGCGAAGATGTTGAACTTCTCAGTGGCGGCGGCGGCATTCACGTTATATTCCTGACGGTAGCCGGAGCGTGAGATGGCGTCCCACCAGTCGAGGTCGTTGCGATAGCCGGGGAGAACGTCGGTGGGCTGGAAGACACCGTAGTAGTTGAAGAGCTGGTTGTTGGAGAAGCCGATCTGAGAGCCGTCTTCTGCAGTGCCGCCGAAGGGGTTGAACTTGGTGAACTGAGAGACGATACCGGTGCGCCAGTTGGCGATGGCCTGTTCGCGGGTGTCGAACTCGTTACGCGACATGGAGCCGTTTACGAGTGCGTCGAACTGGGTCTGCATCCAGTCGGCCGGGCCGAGGCGGTCATAGAACGGGAGGCCGCGGTTATACATACCCTGGCGTACCTGGAGCTGAACGTCCACCTTGCCTGAGTTCTTTGCTTTCTTAGTGGTGATGAGGACGACACCGTTGGCACCGCGGTTACCGTAAAGTGCGCATGATGCGGCGTCCTTCAGGATAGACATTGTCTCGATGTCGGCGGGGTTGAGGTCGGCGATGGCACCGTTATAGGGCACGCCGTCAACAACATAAAGGGGATTCGACGAACCGGTGATTGAGTTGAAGCCGCGGATGACGACTGCCGGTGAAGAACCCGGGCTGCCCACAGAGTTGTTGACCATCACACCGGGGGCGTTACCCTCGAGGGCGGCGGTGACAGAGGTCACGGGGCGGTCTTCAATCTGCTTGGCGTCAACGACTGCGACTGAACCGGTAAGAGACTGTTTGGTGGCCGAACCGTAGGCGACAACCACGAGGTCCTGAAGGTTCGTATCGGTTGAGTTCAGTCGGACCATCATGTTGTCTTGCAGTTCTATGGTCTGAGACGCATAGCCTACGTATGAAACAGTGGCCTTCTTGACATTACTCGGCACGGTGACCGAGAAGTTTCCGTCGAAGTCGGCGGCAGCACCCTGGCCTCCTCCGATCGGCATGATGGTAGCACCGATCAGGGGATCGCCATTCGCGGCGTCCACGACGGTACCGTGATACGTACGTGTCTGTGCCTGTACGCTCCAGACGGTACATACCAACGTCATCAAGATTAGAAACAGTTTTCTCATACTTTAGTTTGGTATTATGGATTAGATACTTGTTAGGTTGACTTCAGTTAAATTGTGTGTACTAAACTAAAATTACGCAAATTTACGGGTATTGCGTCAAACTGCCAAATATCACCGCAATTTTTTTTATGTTTTAGGGCATTAAAACGCAAGACTGCACCTCCGCTCGGAGATGCCCTCTTTCAGTTTTCAGCTATTTGTGTAAACGACAAACAACCGTCTGTCAGTTTATTATAAACGTTATCTACAATTTATCTACAGCTTCAGCCCCGTCAGCGTGAGCCGGAGACTAAAATGAGCGGTTTGCCGTCGAGACCGATGAAGCTGAAGCCGGGATGGGTGCCGACGAACCTCTCGGCCATCGCCGCCGCCGAGGTGCGGTCCACACTCCGGCCGGCTATGACGTACCATTTCGAGTCGGTGTCACGCGCCACGGTGACGGTGTCTCCCTTGGCATCCATGTCGTGTGCCTGCGCACGGGCGTTGGTCGGCATGGAGTAGCTGCTGACCGCCAGATAATAGTCGCCTTCGCCATCCATCTCGTTCTCGAAAACGAGGGTTATCGCCTTTTGGGGATAGCTGTCTCCGGCACGGTCCGTGACCGCGCTCCCCCCTTCGGAGGTGTCGAGGGTGTGACCGTCGAGCATCAGGGCGAGGTCGGAGTCAGACTTGGCCGCCTCACGCTTGGCCTTCGCGGCGTCATAGGCAGCCTTATAGTTCTTCTCGGTGGGCTTACAACCCGTTATCCCCATGATAACTGTCACCAGTATCATGGGGATAACCATATTTCTTTTATAAGATGTCTTCATCTATTGTCTTTATTCGGAACGTTCGGCACTTTCAGTGACGCGCTCTTCGAGACACGCTTCACTGTCGGCGGCTCGTCCCGTGTCATCAGATTTCGATAATCAGATAGGGAGATACCTGCCAGAAGCGAGAGGGCTTCGTGATCTTGATGATCTTTATCTTGTTGTCGTTCTCTACGATTTCGTAGGAGTCGGCGGGCTGGTTGGTCTTGATCTTGGCCTTGGTCGAGTGAGTGTTGATTTCGGTCAGGGTGCGACGGTCAGCCTTGGTGAAGTACTTGTCGCTGAAGTCGCCTTCGAGGACCTTGGTGCGTCCGAGGAACTTCTTCTCGAGCAGTCCGTTCTCCTTGAGTTCCTTGCCGGTGCCGATGGCATAGTAAACGGTGTTGGCGGCATCTTCGGCAGCCTTTGCCTCAGCGAGGGCGGCATCCTTAGCCTCGGTCTCGGCCTTGAGGTTTTCCTCACCCTGGGCCACCTGGTTGTTGAGGTCGGTGATCTGTGCCTGGGCCTTCTCGAGTTCTTCGTTAAGCTGGGCAATCTTGGTCTCCTGCTGGTCGATACGGGTCTTGAGCTCGTCGATGGTCTTCAGGAGCACGGTGTTCTTCGAGTCCATGCCGTTGAGTTTGGACTGCATCTCTTCGAGAAGCTGCTTGTTTGCGGCCAGACGGGCGCGGATGGTGGCGAGGTTCTGACGGATTTCGGCGCGGCGGTCAACGTTCTCACCCTGGCCCATGTTGTAGAGCAGGCCCTCCTGGGCGTTGATG
This sequence comes from uncultured Sangeribacter sp., assembly GCA_964618395.1. Lineage (GTDB taxonomy): Bacteria > Bacteroidota > Bacteroidia > Bacteroidales > Muribaculaceae > Lepagella. Next base: position 8,705 of record CAZUAK010000031.1, on the reverse strand, counting down.
GAGTCGAGACCGGTGTAGATGTCACCCATCAGCAGAAGGAGCGAGTCGTTGAACGAGGTTGCCTCCTTATAGTCACGCGTAACGACAGCGAGGCTGTCGGCAGCCTTTTCGGCCTCTCCCTTTCCTGAGCAAGAAGCGAGCAGGACAGCGGCCAGGCCGCAGAGCAGAATCGATTTTTTCATAGTGTCTTTATTTTTTGTATAATCTTTATCGGGTAATGAATCAGGTAATAATGTTTAAATGAATCTCTTACGTGAACATACCAAAGGCATGTCCCTACAGTTCAACACTAAACATCACATTCCTGAACTTCCTCTTCTTCGGGGTCCGGAGCGGCAGCGGCCTTCTTGTCCGCATTGCCTCCAATGATGATAACAATCTCTCCTTTGGTTTGGTTTTCCCGATATTGTTTTGCGAGTTCGCCCAAGGTGTCGCGGTTGATGGTTTCGTGGACTTTCGATATTTCGCGACAGACGGCTGCGGGGCGGTCTTCGCCGAAGGCTTCGGCGAGCTGGGTCAGGGTTCGGCCGAGGCGTTTGGGCGATTCATAGATGATGACCGTGCGGGGGTCGGCGGCCAGTTGGGCGAGTCTCGTGGCCCTCCCCTTCTTGACCGGCAGGAAGCCCTCGAAGACGAACCGGTCTGTAGGGAGTCCGGAGCTGACCAGGGCCGGCACGAAGGCTGTGGCGCCGGGCAGCGTTTCGACTTTGAGCCCGCGCTGACGGCACTCTCGGCTGAGCATGAACCCGGGGTCGGAGATGCCGGGAGTGCCGGCGTCGCTGATGAGTGCGATTGTCTCACCCCCTTCGATACGGTCGGCAATGGCACCTACCGTCTTGTGTTCATTGAATTTATGGTGACTCAGCATCGGGGTGTGTATGTCGAAGTGCTTGAGCAGCACACCGCTGGTGCGTGTATCCTCGGCCAGGATGAGGTCCGCCTCCTTGAGGACCTTGATGGCGCGGAAGGTCATGTCGTCGAGATTGCCGACAGGCGTAGGGACAATATAGAGCATTTTGTGGGATCTGTGAGTTCTGGAAGTTCTGGGAGAACTGGGAGAACTGGGAGAACTGTGAGTATTTCGTGATTAGTCGGCGAACGCCTTAGACAGCACTTCGAGGAACTCCTTGACGGTGTCGTCTTCGGGGTCCATGCCCACCTCTTCGATAAAATAGTCTTCGACCTCATTATAGTCGAGGGCCATCTCCAGGAAATTCAGCGAGTCGTCAAACCGCCGTGTGGACCCTCCGAACAACTCGCGCGAGAACCTGAACCGGTCGTTGATAGAGAATAAGGTCTTTAATTTGCGTCCCGACTGCGACGGAGCCGCCGCGCCGTTTTCTTCCGACTCAGGCTCGCGTGTGCCGATTGCGGTCACGGGCGAACCGTTTACGATTGCATCGGCCTCGTCTTTATCCTCCTCTTTTTCAGCCGGTTTATCAACAGGCCGGGCAGCGGGTGCTTCTGCTTTAGACTCAGCATCACTTTCAACTGAGTCAGTAGCTCTTTCAACGCCCTGACCGACGTTTGCAGGTGTCTCCACATTCTCGGCAGCATTCTCCTTAACACCCTCAGTCAAGGTTTCGGCCACGCTCTCGGCTGAAACCTCAGCCTTTTCCCCGGCCGCGTCTGCAGTGTCCGTCTCCTCTTCGAGGGCGTATGAGATGAGTTCCTCGACCTCAGCCAGGGGATTGGGTCCTTCGGGCGCTTCGGCATCGGCCGGTATGGCGTTCTCTTCGACCTCGGCGAGTGCACGGCTCACGGCCTCACCTTTATCGGCCATGAGTTTCGCAATCCGATAGGTGTCGTCATCGCGGTTCAGTGCAAGATGTATCAGGCCTTCGAGTTCATAGACCCGGTCAAGGAGGGTATTTAATTTCGTTTTATCCATAGTATATGATCTTTTTTAATCAGAAGAATATCACATATAACGTACTCTTGAAGATGTGCGGTCAAGATGTCACTCCGAGCTACCGCCGGCAACCGGCTGACCGAAAAGGTCAAGAAGCAGCTGTTCGGCAGACTTCTTGGCCGCCGCGCGGTCACGGAGGTTGTTCATGATGAAGACGACGCTGTGGGTCGGAGCGAAATCGTCATCAAGGACATAACCGGCATAACACTGGATGCCCTTCATGCTCCCGGTCTTCATCGCCACATAGGCCTCCAGCTCTGTCCCGGCGAGGAACTTCTTCAACGTCCCCTCCTGTCCTGCCAGGGGGAAGAATGAGGCATATTCGACATCCTCCTTCATCGTCTTGAGGACATGGGTCATGAAGTTAGCCGTCACCCGGTTTTCTCGCGAGAGGCCGGAACCGTCTACCAGCACCACACCCTCCATCGGCGCATGCCTGCGCTTCCAGAGCTCGGTCGCTATCTTCGCCGACCCGCTGACGTCTCCCCCACCCCCGTTGAGGCGTCCGAGTGTCCTGAACATTGACTCGGCATACATATTGTCGGAGCGCATCATGCAGGAGCGCATAAGGTCCTCGAACGTCGGCGAACGGTGTGTGACGAGCAGTTTACGCTTCCCTTCATCTTTCGCCGCGCCGTTCAGCGTGATGCCGGCGAGTCCGAGACGTGTCTTCAGGCGCGAGGTGAAGACTGCCGAGGGGGACGACACCGATTTGTCTCCCGAGGCATTGCGCTCAAAGTTGAAGCCGTGGACTCCGGTGCCGTAATATGTCTTGAGGTCTCCGGCCCCCCAGCTCGGCGGAACGGCCGGACCGGTGAAATAGCTGTCGTCGATTATGACCCTGCCGGTGACTGTCTTCACACCTTTATCTTTCAAGGCGTTGACTATCTCACTGATGAAGTCGCCGTCGAGAGGTTCGCGGTCGGTCCCCACGGAGGGGTCACCGCTGCCGACTATGATGAGGTTGCCGTCAAGCACTCCGCTCTTGTCCACGGGTCCGTCGATGAAGACCTCGGTTTCATAGCGTCTGTCGGGTCCGGCCTTCTCAAGCAGGGCTGCCGTCGTGACGGCCTTCATTATCGAGGCGGGCACGAGGGAGCTGTCTTCGTTGAAGGCCACTATCTCCTGACCGGTTTCGAGGTCAGTGATAAGCACGGCGGTCGCGGCGGGCGTTATTCCGCGCGAGGCCGTGAATCGCCTGACGGCCTCGCCGGGGTTAACCGCTCCGGCAGTCAGAACGCACACAAGAAGCGCCATCACCGCCCACAGGCGGCAAGTCCTCATTTTCTCCATATTATTTTCGGCCTTCTTCAATGTCTTCTAAAATTGATTCCGGAGCCTGAGCGGCCGGGGGGATGTCGGGGTTGTCCGGATTTTCCGGCGGGAGCTCGTCGCCGTCCCTCCTTATTATATACATGTCATAATATGAGAGGAGCAGAGTTGTGAGCGGCAGGGCTATTATCAGTCCGATGAAACCGAGCAGGCAGCCCCATATCGAAAGCGATAGGAGTATAATGGCCGGATTCAGGCCCATAACCTTGCCCATGATCTTGGGCGTCAGTATCAGGTCCTGGATGCTCTGGACAATGACATAGACCGCCATGGTCTCCCAGAACAGAACCCAGAAGTCGGCTCCGCTGGCCGCCACTCCGACAAGACAGAGAAGCGCGGCGATGGGCAGCGAGATGGCCTGCAGGTAGGGGACCATGTTCAGTATGCCGATAAAGAGGCCGAGCAGAACCCCCATCGGGAGCCCGATGATAAGGAACCCTATCGAGAAGAGTATCCCCACACACGAGGCGATGATGAACTGGCCGCGGAAGTACCGGTTCATCGAGTTCTTTATGTCGTCAAAAATGCGGAACGTGCTTTTGCGCTGACGGTAGGGAACGAGCTGGCGGAACGAAAGCATCAGCCGCTCATAGTCGAGCATGATGAAGATGACATACAGGATGACTATCAGCCAGCTTATCATCGCGGCGATGATGGCCACCCCCGAGGAGAGGAACGACCATGTCTTCGACAGCGAGGTCTTGGCGAGTTCCACCCACTGCTCACGTGTGAGGTAACGTGAGAGGGCGTCGAAGTCCACGTTGTCGCGTATGAAGGTGTGTATCTTATCCGAGATATATGGAATCTGTATCTGCTTCGAGGCGTAGGCCGTGACGAGGTCGGCCATCTCCTTGGTCTCGTTGATGAGATAGGGGATGAAAATCCAGCAGAAGAGCGTGACGGCCCCCAAGGCCTCTAACAGGGTCAGCGCGACGGGGATGAACCTGCGTTTGCACCGGGTCCACTTCTTGTTCCATAGCACAATGGGCTCAAGCATATAGGCTATCAGGCAGGCCACGAGGAAGGGGAGCAGCACCCCGCGGAGAATGTCGAGAAGCCACAGGACGAGGGCCACCATACATATCGAAAACACGATACGTATGACCCGGTCGAAGGTATAGGGACGTCGGTTCGGCATGGCTATTTCATTTTATCGAATTTCTTGGGATCACCCACCACCCAGACAATGTCTCCGGCGCGCAGGACCGTCTCGGGGGTCGGGGTGATGAACTCGTCTTCTCCGCGTTTGACCTTTATGAGCATGCTGTAGTAGTCGTTGCGGATGTCGGTCTCGGCCAGCGGACGGTTTATGACGGGAGAATTGTCTGTCAGCACGATGCTCTTAAGCTCGACGTCGGGGGCGTCTACGTTCTGATGGGCGGGGCCGGTGACCAGAGAGTCGTTGAGTCGTTTAATCTGGTCGTCGGTGCCGATGACCCCGATGACGTCGCCGGGGAAGATGCGCGTCTCGCCCGAGGGGAGGGGCATGAGGCTGTCTCCGCGCCGGATACTCGAGATGCTGACCCCGAACTCAGAACGCCAGCCGGAGTCTTTCAGCCGGTCTCCGACATAGCGGCACTGCGGACCGACCTCGATAAAGGCCTGGTGAAGGTCGGAGACTATGTTGTTGTTCTTGCCCGAACGGACATTCTCGCGGATGTTGAGGTTGTCCATGAACTTCTTCTCCATGTTCCGGTATCGTTTCATCAAGCGCGAGGAGGCGAACAGGATGATGGTCAGGAAGCAGACGAGGCCCACAATCCAGGCCACAAGCGGAGTGTAGGCAAGGGAGATGAAGTATACGATGAAGAGCAGCGTGAGGACATAGCGGATGACCCTCATCGAGATGAGCGGAACGTCATAGAAGCTGGCGGTGGCGTGAAGTTTCATGCGCTCGTCGGGTTTGGTGGAGCTGAACGAGAGGGCCACGAGGAAGGGGGACATGACGGCCAGGGTGATGACGGTCGCTATCAGGCGTCCCCAGTTCTCGAAGATACCCTCGAGCAGGGGGAAGAGGAACTCGCGCGAGACGAGGATGACGGCGACCAGGATGACGCTGTACAGGAGCAGGCGCCAGAAGTAGCGCGAGACGATGTCGCGCCACAGGCGCTTGGTCTCGTTGGCGTCGCTGACCTGGTTTGAATAGCGCGTGATGAGGAACTCCAGGCCCTTCGGCAGCCGCTGCTCCACTATCCTGTAGGCGGGGCCCGAGAGCTTGATGAAGTATGGGGTCGTGAAGATGGTGATGACCGACACGGCGACGATGATGGGATAGAGCGTGGCGTCGAGCACACCCAAGCCCATGCCTAACGAGGCGATGATGAAGGAGAACTCACCTATCTGCGTGAGTGAGAAACCGCTCTCGATGGCGACCTTCAGTGTCTGGCCGGTCAGCAGCATGCCGAGCGTGCCGAAGATAATCATGCCGACGATGACCACGACGGCAAGCAGCAGAATCTCGCTCCAGTAGGTCCCGAGCACCGAGGGGTCCACCATCATGCCGACCGAGATGAAGAAGACAGCGCCGAAAAGGTCCTTGAGAGGCTGGACGACCTTCTCCATACGCTCGGCGAAGACCGTGCCGGCAAGTATGGAGCCCATGACGAAGGCTCCGAGCTCGAGCGAGAAGCCGCACATCACCGAGAAGACGGCCATCGAGAAACAGAGCGCCATAGCCAGCACGAGCAGCGTCTCACTGTTGAGGAAGGTGGACACACGGTTGAGGAAAGTCGGGAGCAGATATACGCCGACGACAAACCAGATGATGAGGAAGAAAGCCAGTTTGGCTATCGAGAAGAGCAGCTCGCTCCCCTTGACGTCGCCCATCGCCACCGATGACAGCAACACGAGCATCAGGACGGCGAAGAGGTCCTCGATTATGAGCACGGCCAACACCAGCGAGGCGAACTTCTTGTGTTTCAACCCCAAGTCGGTGAAGGCTTTCAGTATTATCGTGGTCGATGACATGGAAATCATGCCGCCCAGGAAGAGGCAGTTGATGGTGTCGAGCTTCAGCAGGTAGCCCACGCCGAAGCCGGCGAGCGTCATGCCCGTGATGATGACCAGCGCGGTGACCATCGCCGAGCTGCCGGAGTTCTTCAGCTTCTTGAAGCTGAACTCCAGGCCTAAGGTGAACATCAGCACGACGATACCCAAGTCCGCCCAGAACTCGATGTTCTCGAGGTTTGAAATGGAGGGGAGATAGGTGAACTTCGGGCTGGCAAGGAAGCCGGCCAGGATATAGCCGAGCACCACGGGCTGTTTCATCTTCTTGAACAGAAGCGTGGCTATGGCTCCGAGCAGGAGTATCCAGGCGAGGTCGGCGATCAGTCCGTTGGTGTGCACCTCCTCGCCCGACCCGTGAGAGCTGAGCTCGGTCACTTCGGTGATTGTCTGCACGCCGTCCTGCGCGACTTCAGACTCGCTTATCATCGCTATCTGATGGATCTGAGAGGGCATGTTTGCGGATAGGTCCTTACTGATCATAAGTCAACTTGGCTTGAAAGATTGATGGATTTTGTTGTGTTGAGCTTGCTGAGCTCCCCTACGACCGGCAGCAGGTTGGTGTGTACCGGCGTGAGGATGACGAGGTTGAGCTCCGACTCGTCTTTGTCGTAGTTGTATTCGGCGAAGAACGTCGAGAGGTGGACGTCGTTGTCGGCGAGCAACTTGCGGTATGGCTCGATGTCCTCGACGATTCCGTGGAGCCGGATATTGAGCACCTTGCTTTCCTGGCCGACTGAGTGGTTGTGTTCAAAGCGGTCTATGCCGAAGAGGACAAAGAGGATGAGGATGGTCGTGATGACCGACTCGTAGTACATCCCTACCCCGACGGCCATGCCGATGATGGCCGTTATCCAGATGCCGGCGGCGGTGGTGAGTCCGCGCACGGAGCCCTTCATCTGAATCATTGCGCCGCCGCCGAGAAAGCCGATGCCGGTGATGACCTGAGCGGCTATTCGCCCGGGGTCTCCGTTCTTGAGGCCCATGTAAACCTGGGGGACATAGATGGAGAGGAGCATGGCCAGGCAGGCTCCCATGGAGATGAGTGCGAAGGTTCGGATGCCGGCGATCTGACCCTTGTGTTTACGCTCCGCTCCGACCAGGGCACCCAAGGCCATGGCCATGAGCAGGCGGACGACGGCGTTGACAATGTTGACTTCCGTCGACATACACTCCTTCAGAAGATCGAGTGCAAGCTGAATCATATCGCAAAGTTACAATTTTTTTTTGAATTTTTTATTTTGGGAGGGATCAGGAGGGATCAGGAGGAATCGGGAGGTGGCGCCTCCTTAACGGAGCTGCTTGTGGGTCATCAGCTCGCCGGCAAATGCCCGGTCCCCGACGGTGCGGAATCCGAGGCGGTCGTACAGACCCTCGGCACGGTGGTTGGTCTTGTCTACCAGCAGCCCTACCGGCTTGCCGCTTACGCGCGACTTTTCGCGTACGGCCTCTATCAGCCTCCGGGCTATCCCGCGACCGCGATATTCAGGAAAGACGGCCAGCGAGTCGAGATACCATTCGCCGGGTTCGGTCTCATCGGTCATGTGGGCGTCTATGCGGAAACCGTTCATCTTCTCAAACTCGTCGAGAAAACGTTTCCGCAGTTCATAAAGCCTCGCTCCGTCATAGCTGATGACCATCCCGAGGACAGTCCCATCTTTATCCACGGCCTTGAGGGTGTTTCGCCATGAATATTGGGAGTCGTCGGCTTCGGCGCAGCGTCTGAACAGCTCGGTGACATCGTCGAGCGAGCGCCCACGTTCGGCAAACGATTCGCATATTTCCTCGCCCAACGCCTCCATAATCGTGCGGGCAATCAGCAGGCCGTCACCGGGTTCGGCGCCCACTATCCTAATTTCGTCTATATCTGTTTTCATAGTTTGTTATGTTTTAATCATTTGTACTGAACAGACACGGTCGCGGCAGGCCGCGACCCTACATTCTGTTCATTTCGTTGAGCAATCGGCGGTCACGCCAGCCCACGACGTTACATTCTGTTCATTTCGTTGAGCAATCGGCGGTCACGCCATCCCTTATTAAACGGCGGAGCCACCCCTTTGGAGGGTGGCTCCGGTTATGCCGAAACGTTATCAGAACTCGCAGTTGTTCGGGTAACGCGGGAAGGGGATGACGTCGCGTATGTTCTGCATGCCGGTCACGAAGAGCACGAGACGCTCGAAGCCAAGTCCGAAGCCGGAGTGAGGCACTGTGCCGAAGCGGCGGGTGTCAAGATACCAGTCCATGCCCTGGATGCCTATCTCCTTGATGCGCTCCTGAAGCTTGTCGAGGTTCTCCTCGCGCTGGGAGCCGCCGATGATCTCGCCGATCTTGGGGAAGAGCACGTCCATGGCACGCACAGTCTTGCCGTCGTCGTTGAGCTTCATGTAGAAGGCCTTGATCTCCTTCGGATAGTCGGTGAGGATCACAGGCTTCTTGAAATGCTCCTCCACAAGGTAAC